>JAMWCA010000036.1 GCA_023819545.1 Candidatus Omnitrophota bacterium | reverse complement strand
AGGATTGAATTTGCAAAGAAAGTAGGTTTTAAAAGTTGTGAGTTGAGGGTCAGTCCAAATGATGATTTTTTCCCTGGGAAAGATGGATGGGAAAGTAAAGCAAAAGAAGTTGCAGAATATTATAAAGCAAATAATATAAGAATTTCTTGTCTTGCAGGTTTTTATGTTAATCATATGGATCCTGCAAAAGAAGAGGAATATAAAAAACTTGTAAGAGATGTAATAATTCTTGGAGAAAAAATGGGAGTTCCTGTGGTGGCTGGATTTTCAGGTAGGATTGTTGGTAAACCACTTAAAGAAAGTGTTGAAAAGTTTGTGGAGATATGGAGTGAACATGCAAAATTTGCAGAAGACCATGGAGTAAAAATTGCTTTTGAGCACTGTCCAATGGGTGAATTTCATACTCCAAGTAATGGAACAAACTTTATGTGTACTCCACAAATGTGGGAAATTGCTTTTTCAGAAGTTAATTCAGAAGCAATTGGTCTTGAATGGGACCCAAGTCACTTAATCTGTCAATTTATAGACCCAATTATAACAATAAGGGAATTTGGTAAAAGAATTTATCATGTTCATGCGAAAGATGCACATGTTAATAAAGATATTTTGGAAAGATATGGTATATGGTATTATGGAGCAATTGAACATTGTTTTCCAGGGCTTGGTGATACTGATTGGCGATTATGTATAAAAGAACTTATAAGAGTTGGATATAAAAATGACTTAAATATAGAAGGATGGCATGATGCTGTTTATCATGATAGAGTAGAAAAAGGGAAAGAAGACGAAGGATTAATAATAGCATTTAAACATTTAAGCCAATTTGTCGTTCAGGACTGAAAAATTTTGAAAGGTCAATTTAAGGAGATTTTTGAAAAATTAAACATACTTGTAAGTAGGAATTGATAAATATTTGGAAAATGTAAGAAAGATTAAAGGTTTTTATTTAAAGAAAGCAGAGATTTTTAGTTTTAAAGGTAATTTAGTCCTTCCTAAAAAGATATAAAGAACTTGAAATTAAAAATCAGAGGTTTAATTTCCTTAAAGAGATTTCATCAAGACCAAGATAATGACCAATTTCATGGAGAAGAACTTTTTCTATTAAATTTTCAAGTTCTTCCTCTGTTTTACATTGTCTTTCAATTGTTTGTTTAAAAATTATAATTCTATCAGGAAGAATGAGAGAATAAGAAGTTTTTCTTTTAGGAAAAGGAACCCCATGATATAAACCGAGTAAATTTGGGATTTCTTTATCTTCAATTATAATTTCAAGATTTTCTATTTTTTCTCTTATTTTTTCTGGAATTTTTAAGAATTTTTTATAAACTATTTCCTCAAATTTTTCTTTTGAAATTTTCATATAATTATATTACAATAAAACTGATTAAAAATAAAAAAGGAATGCTAATGGTTAAAGATTTGAAAAATTTTCTAATTTTGTTTTTTTTATTATTTTTAAAAGATGGAAACTGCGCTAAAAATCTGATAGATATAATTATAGAAAATACAAAACCAATCATGATTAGAGAAAATAGAAGATTACCACTTTTTATCTGGGGCTCCATTCCTTTAAATTTACCAGAACAGCAGATAAGAGAATATTTAAATCAACTTATAGAAAGAAATATTGTGGTTTTTACGAAATGGTATATCCCAAAAGAAGGGATAGAGGTTGGAATAAAAGAATCAATAAAAATAGACAAGATAAAAAAAGATTTGAACTATCCAATAGCAATAGATGCTACATCTGTAGTTCATAGATTTTTTGATGGGAGCGAAGAAACAGGACATATTGATGAAAAAGGAAAAATATTTTTTGATATGTCATTTTCTTCTAATGTGAAAATTGGCTGTCCATTTAAAATTGAAAAAAAATATGATGTTATAAAAGAAAGGTTGGAAAAATTTTTAAAAGCATATAAACAAGAAGGAATAGAAATAAAATACTGGGCTATTGACTGGGAAATAGATGGTCCAATTGAATGGAATTCTGCATGGGAAAATTCAAAAAAATGTGTTATATGTAGAAAAAATATAAAAAATATTGAAAATTTTGATCAATTCCAAAATGTTATAAGAAAAAAAAGAGCAGATTTACAAAGAGAAGTTTTTGTTAATACTGTTAAAAAATATTTTCCAGATTGTTTAATTGGGAATTATGCAGTAAATCCACATGATGGATATAGATATTGGTGGGATTATTTTGAAAAAGAGGTTGAAGGAGCAACTTATCAAAGGAAACACAATGCCCTTTTCAGAAAATGGTTTGATGAGTTTAGATATAGTGGATATACAATTGCAATGCCTGTGATTTATACATGGTTTAGATTTTTTAATGATTATAATTTTGAAGAAAAGGAATATAGATGGTTTTATCCACTTTTAAAAGAAGGAACATCCGTTGGTAAAAATACGCCAAAGAATATTCCTATCATAAGTTTTGTTCATTGGCAGACAGTTGAAAAACCAAAACAATTACCGTCTGATTTTACTCCTTTAAGCAGAGAAAAATATAAAGAACTTTTATGGCATCTATTATTTAGAAGATTTGATACATTCTGTCTCTGGTCTCCATTAAATGAAATAGCAGAAGAAATTAAAGTTTTATATGAGGTATATGTTGAAAGTTTTAAATATAATGATTTTATTCTAAAAGGAGAACCCATTTTTTGGGATGTTCCTGAAGAACCAGATAGTGTAATTTCAGGTCTAAAATTGAAAAATAAACTTTTAATAATAAGAAGTGATTTTAGTGAAAAAAAAGAAATTATAATAACAAAAGTTGATAATAAAAAAATTGAAATTCCAATTATTTCAGGTCCTTTGATTTTAGAATTAAAATAAAAAGGGAGAAAAAATGATTATAATAGGAGAAAGGATTAATGGAACAAGAAAAAAAATAAGAGAAGCAATTGAAAAAAAAGATAAAGATTTCATAAAAAGAGAGATAAAAAAACAGGTTGATTTTGGTGCTGATTACATAGATTTAAATGCAGGAATTGGGAAAGGGAAAGATAGAGAAAAGGAAGATATAAAATGGTTGATTGAATGTTTATATGAAGTTGGAGATATTTTACCATCTTTAGATAGTTCAGACCCAGAAGTTATTGATTTTGCTTTATCCTTAGTTAAAAATCAAGATGTAATGATAAATTCAATAAATTGTGAAAAAGAAAAGATAGAAAAACTATTACCTGTTATAAAAAAATATAATGAAGTTAAAGTTATATGTTTAACAATGGATGAAAAGGGTATCCCTTCTGATTATAAAAAAAGAGTTGAAATAGGCGAAAGATTGATACAAATATTAACTGAAATAGGTGTAAAAAAGGATAATATTTTTGTTGATTGTCTTGTTGAGCCATTAAGTGTTAATCATGAAAATGGGGTTGTTTTTTTAAAAGCATTGAAAGAGATAAAAAAACTTAATGTAAAAACAACTTGTGGTCTTTCAAATGTTTCTTTTGGATTACCTAATAGAAAAATTGTTAATAAGTATTTTCTTGCTTTATGTATATATGAAGGTCTTGATTCAGCAATAGTTGACCCGACAATACCAGATATAAGAGAAGCAATATATATAAGTGAGATGTTGACAGGCAAAGATGAATTTTGTATGAATTATATAAAGAGAGTAAAAGAAAAACATTTTTAACGGGGCGTGGCCCAGTCCGGTTTAGGGCACCAGAATGGGGTTCTGGGGGTCTCCGGTTCAAATCCGGACGCCCCGAAATTTAATTCTTTAAATTTACATTTTAAAATTTTTATAGTATAATGGTTTTTATAAAATGGATATTTATGAAATAATTAGAAAAAGAAGAACGATAAGAAGATTTAAACAGAAAGAAATACCAATAGAATTACTTGAGAAATTTGTGGATATGGCAAGATTAGCACCAAGTGGAGCAAATATGCAGCCACTTGAATATATAATTGTGAATGATAAAAATTTAGTTGATGAAATATTCCCTTTAACTGGTTGGGCAGGATATCTTGGGAAAGATGGACCACCACCACAAGGGAAAAGACCGGTTGCATATATCGTTATTTTAATAAATAAAGATATAAAATCACCAACACCAAAACATGATTCAGGAGCAAGTGTTGAAAATATTTTACTTTCTGCAACATATGAAGGGATTGGAAGTTGCTGGATTGGTTCTATAAATAGAGATAAATTAAGAGAAATTTTAGAAATTCCAGAAAACTATGAAATTGACACAATTATTGCTTTAGGTTATCCTGATGAAGAAAGTATAATTGAAGAATTTGATGGTTCTATAAAATACTGGAAGGACGAAAAAGGTATTATGCATGTGCCAAAAAGAAAATTAAAAGATATTTTACATTTTAATAAATTTTGACTTGACAATTTTTAAAAAAAAGGTATAATTATAAAATTAATTAATTTTGATTTAAAGAAAGGAGGTGAAAAAAGATGGCAGAAAAGAAACAAAACCCAGCAGCCGTGGTTATACTAATAATAATAATTCTGGTGGCTTTATTTTTCATTATTAAACAGGCAATGCCAAAGAAAGCACCAGTTCCAACTGCACCTGAAACAGGTATGCCTGAGGTTCCACCACCACCAGAAACACCACCTGCTGAGTAATATCCCTTGACAGATTATAAAGGGATAGGTATAATATATATGTCTTTAAAAAATGTTCTTTGAAAATTAGGGGTATCCGGAAAATTTCCAGAGGGTTTGATCCTGGCTCAGGGTTAACGCTGGCGGTATGCCTAACACATGCAAGTCGGGCGACGAACTCTTTCTGATTGGTTTTATAATCAGTCAGAAAGGGGGAAAGCGGCGAACGGGTGAGTAACACTTAGGTAACCTACCTCAAAGTTCGGGATAACCTGCCGAAAGGTGGGCTAATACCGAATAAACTTTTCAGGTGAAACTCCTGAAAAGGAAAGTTTTACCTAAAAGGTAAAACGCTTTGAGATGGGCCTGAGTCCTATCAGGTAGTTGGTGAGGTAATGGCTCACCAAGCCGATGACGGGTAGCTGGTCTGAGAGGACGGCCAGCCACAGGGGGATTGAGACACGGCCCCCACTCCTACGGGAGGCAGCAGTGGGGAATCTTGGGCAATGCCCGAAAGGGTGACCCAGCGATACCGCGTGGGTGATGACGGCCTTCGGGTCGTAAAACCCTGTTAGGAGGGAAGAATTCGCCTTGTGCGAATGACGGTACCTCCAGAGAAAGCCCCGGCTAACTCCGTGCCAGCAGCCGCGGTAATACGGAGGGGGCAAGCGTTACCCGGATTGACTGGGTGTAAAGGGTCCGCAGGCGGTTAGATGTGTTGGTTCTGAAATCCTTCGGCTCAACCGAAGAATTGGAGCCAATACTATCTAACTCAGAGTCAGGAAGAGGAAGACGGAACTGCCGGTGTAGCGGTGAAATGCGTAGATATCGGCAGGAACACCAGTGGCGAAGGCGGTCTTCTATTCCTGAACTGACGCTCAGGGACGAAAGCGTGGGGAGCGATCGGGATTAGATACCCCGGTAGTCCACGCTGTAAACGATGGGTGTTAGGTGTCGGTCTGTTAAGGATCGGCGCCGAAGCTAACGCGTTAAACACCCCACCTGGGGACTACGGCCGCAAGGTTGAAACCCAAAGGAATTGACGGGGGCCCGCACAACCGGTGGAACATGTGGTTTAATTCGACGATACGCGAAGAACCTTACCTGGGCTTGACATCCGCCTGGTAAGAGCTGGAAACAGCGATGACCTACCTTTTGGTAGGAGGGCGGACAGGTGGTGCATGGCTGTCGTCAGCTCGTGCCGTGAGGTGTTGGGTTAAGTCCCGGAACGAGCGCAACCCCTGCCTGTAGTTACTCGCCTTTCAAAGGCAGAACTCTACAGGGACTGCCGGTGTTAAACCGGAGGAAGGTGGGGATGACGTCAAGTCATCACGCCCCTTATGCCCAGGGCTACACACGTGTTACAATGGCCGGTACAAAGGGATGCGAAACCGCGAGGTGGAGCAAATCCCAAAAAGCCGGCCCCAGTTCGGATTGCAGGCTGCAACCCGCCTGCATGAAGCCGGAATCGGTAGTAATCGCGGATCAGCCAGGCCGCGGTGAATACGTTCTCGGGCCTTGTACACACCGCCCGTCACGCCAACTGAGTCGGGGGTACTTGAAATACCTTATCCCAACCCGCAAGGGAGGGAGGGTATTAGAGTACACTCGGCAAGGAGGGCGAAGTCGTAACAAGGCAGCCGTACGGGAACGTGCGGCTGGATCACCTCCTTTCTAAGGGGACTAAAATAATTCCGGATACCCCTGATTTTAAAAAGCAAGGGGTTCCCTTGCTTTTTTTATTTATAATAGTTAAAATTTAATTATGGCTGAAAAAAGAGATTATTATGAAGTTTTAGGCGTTTCAAGAGATGCTTCAATTGATGAAATAAAAAAAGCATATAGAGACCTTGCCTTAAAATACCATCCTGATAGAAATCCTGGTAACAAAGAAGCAGAAGAAAAGTTTAAAGAAATTACTGAAGCATATGAAGTTCTGTCAGACCCTGAAAAAAGGAAAATTTATGATACTTATGGTCATGCTGGATTTGGTCCTACTGGATTTGATTGGACTCAGGATTTTTCAAGGGTGAGGATGGACTTTTCAGATATTTTTGGCGATTTATTTAGTGATTTTTTTAGTGATATTTTTGGTTCAGATTTTTCAGCAACAAAAACTACACAAAGAAGAAAAACAAGAGGGTCAGACCTTGAATATAGAATTTATATAACATTAAAAGAGGCAGCAACAGGAACAGAAAAATATATAAATGTTTCAAGATTTGATGAATGCCCTGTTTGCAATGGAACAGGTAGTAAAGGGAAAACAGGTAAGATCACTTGTCCGAGTTGTCATGGGAGAGGTCAAGTTGTAAGGAGTTCTGGATTTATAACAATTTCTCAAACATGTCCAAAATGTAAAGGAGAAGGAGAAATTTTAGCAGACCCTTGTCAAAATTGTAGAGGGACAGGAAGAGTAAGGAATATGCATAAGATACTTGTTAAAATCCCACCGGGTATTCAATCTGGAATGAGTTTAAGATTGAAAAAAGAAGGCGATATCGGCATAAATAAGGGTGAAAGGGGAGACCTTTATGTAACAGTTTTTATTGAAAAAGACCCAATCTTTGAAAGAGATGGAGAAAATATTTATATAGAAGTTCCAATTACAATTAGTCAAGCAGTTTTAGGAGATGAAGTAGAAATTCCAACTCTTACAGGAAAAGCGAAAGTTAAAATTCCTCAAGGGACTCAAAATGGAGATTTATTAAGGTTGAGAAATATGGGTTTTCCAAAATTAAATGGATATGGGAAAGGAGATTTAATAGTTAAAGTAAAAGTTCTTACGCCAAGAAGGATTTCACGACAGTTACAAAATTTATATCAACAAATAAAAGAATTGGAAACCGAAGAGGTCTATCCAGAAATAAAGAAATTTAAAGAAAGATTATGAAGTTTATTCAAATTCTTACTACTGTTCCAGATAAAGAGACCGGACAAAAAATTATAAAAATTCTCCTTGAAGAGAAATTGAGTTTGTGTTGTCAGATTATAGGTCCTATTGAAAGTCAATATTGGTGGCAGGGAAAAATTGAAAAAGGGGAAGAATATTTAATTCTTATAAAAGCAAAAAAGCAAAATTACAAAAAGATTGAGAAAAAAATAAAAGAGAACCATCCTTATAAAGTCCCTGAAATAATATCTTTTGAAATAAATCAAATTTCAAAAGAGTATAAAGAATACTTATCTAAAGGATGAAATTTTTAAGATTTATAGTTAAAAATAAGGAATATTTTGGGATACTTAAAGATGATGAAGTATTTGCTATAAAGGGAGAAATTTTTAATAATGATTTTGAATTTACAGGTGAAAGATTTAATTTAGAACAAATAAAATTTTTACCACCCTGTCAAGTCCCAAATATTATTGCTCTCGGTCTAAATTATAGAGAACATGCGGAAGAAGGTGGGTATAAAATTCCTGAATATCCAGTAATTTTTTTGAAAGCAACCACTTCTTTAACAGGACATTTGTCTCCAATTATTTTACCGAAAGAGGCATCCGATGAGGTTGATTATGAATGTGAACTTGTAATTGTAATTGGGAAAAAATGTAAGAATATTGAAGAGAGAGAAGCGAAGAATTATATATTTGGCTATACCTGTGGTAATGATGTAAGTGCAAGGGATTGTCAGTTAAAAAAAGATAAACAGTGGGCAAGAGGAAAATCATTTGATACTTTTTGTCCAATTGGTCCATATATAGAAACAGAAATTGAACCAACAAATTTAAAAATAAGGACTATTTTAAACGGTAAAGTTATGCAGGAATCAAATACTTCAAAAATGATATTTAATCCTTATAAAATTGTAAGTTATTTATCAAGACAAATGACTTTACTTCCGGGAACAATAATTTTAACTGGAACTCCATCAGGTGTTGGATTTACAAGGAAGCCACCTGTCTTTTTAAGAGAAGGAGATATAGTTGAAATTGAAATAGAAAAGATTGGGAGATTAAAGAATTTTGTAATTAAAGAAAAATAAATTTATTTTTTCTTTTTTATAATAGATTTGATAAGTTTATATATAATTTTTTTATCTTCTTCAGAAGTTTCCTTTAAAAGTGAACTTATTTTTTTTATTAATATGTCTTCTTCTGGTATTTGATATTTAAATTCCTCAAAAAAATAAGAAATTGGGATTTCAAGGGCTTTACTTATTTTAATTAATGTTTCTAAACTTGGCATTTTTTCCCCTCTTTCTATAAGCCCTATAAAATTTGGACTTACTTTAATTTTCCAGGCAAGTTCTGCTTGTGTAAATTTTTTGATTTTCCTAATTTCTTTTATTTTTTTACCTAATTCTTTTGAGAGATAATTTTTCATTTTTTTATTATAACTTTATACACTTCTTATTTAAACAAACTAAAAGTTATTAAATTTTTTTTTGACTTTCAGTTATTTTTATGTTAAAAAAAATTTTATGGGAAAGATTTTAATTGTTACCAAAGAGAAAGAAATCCTTGAAAAATTTTTAAATTGTGCTACTGGATATGGATATGATTGCGAGGGTTTTTTATGGACAAAAGTAGAAGTTTTAATAAAATTGCTAAATAAATTTAATAATCTTGAAATCCTTGTTTTAGAAATTACAGAGCCAAACTTTGAAGTCAAAAAATTCTTAAAAATATTAAAAGATAAATTCAAAGATTGTAAAACTCTTTTACTTTTGACAAAAATAGATAGAACTATAGAAGATTTTATATTGGAATATTCAATAGATGCATACTTAACTTTTCCTATACTCCCCTCGCAATTTTTGAGAAGTTTATATATACTGAAGCAATCTTGAATATGATATAATAAATTTTATGAAAAAAATCTATAATGTTGGTATAATTGGCTTTGGTTTTATTGGGAAAGTTCATGCATACGGATATGAAAATTTAAAATATTATTATCCAGATAGTCCTTTCAATGCAAAAGTTTTTGGTATATGCACATCAACAAAACAAACAGCAAAAAGAGCAAAAGAATTATATGGAATTGAATTTATTACTACTGATTATAAACAACTTATTGAAAATTCAGAAATAGATATAATAGATATTTCAAGTCCAAATAATTATCATTATGAACAATTAGTATATGCAATAGAAAAAAATAAGCATATTTATTGTGAAAAACCAATTGTTTCAGATATAGAACAAGCAGAAAAACTTGAAAAAAAACTAAAAAATTTTAATAAGATACATCAGGTTACATTTCATAATAGATTTATTCCTGCAACAATAAAGACGAAAGAATTAATTGAATCAGGATTTATTGGAAAACCAACAATTTTTAGGATTTCTTACTACCATTCAGGAAGTGTTGAAAAAGAAAAACCTATTACATGGAGATTTGAAAAAGGTGCTGGTGTGTTACTGGATTTAGGGAGTCATATTATTGATTTAATTTACTGGTTTTTGGGTGAGTTTGACCAAGTTATAGGGAATGAAATTATTCTTTATCCTGAAAGACCAACAAAAAACGGTAAATATGTAAAAATTGAAGTTGAAGACCATATAATTGTAAATGCAAAAATGAAAAACGGTTGTATAGGTATAATTGAAGCATCTAAAATAGCAACAGGGACTATTGATGAACTTAAATATGAAATATATGGAACAAAAGGAGCAATAAGATTTAATTCTGAAAACTTAAATTATTTACAAATATTTTCATTATCAGAAGG
>JAMWCA010000035.1 GCA_023819545.1 Candidatus Omnitrophota bacterium | reverse complement strand
CTTTTACCAAAAACAAGACACTCCAAAAGAGAATTGCTTGCAAGACGATTGGCTCCATGAACACCAACAGACGCACATTCTCCACATGCAAAAAGATTTTCAATATTTGTTTTTCCCCACATATCTGTTTTTATTCCACCTATAAAAAAATGTGCAGATGGTCTTACAGGTATTAAATCCTTACTCGGTTCTACACCATATTTTTTGCAGAAATTATAAATTTGAGGAAACCTTTCTTTTATATATTCTTTCTTCAAATGTGTTAAGTCAAGATAAACACAGTTGGAATTTGTTTTTTTCATCTGGTCAATTATTGCTCTTGAAACAATATCTCTTGGAGCAAGTTCACCAGAAGGATGGTAATCAAACATAAACCTTTCTTTGTTGACATTCCTTAAAATTCCACCTTCTCCTCTTACACTTTCTGATATTAAAAATCTTGGTGCACCAGCCATATAAAAAGTTGTTGGATGAAATTGGTAAAACTCAAGGTCTACAAGTTCAACATTTTTTCTATAAGCAATAGCAATGCCATCCCCTGTTATATATGAAGGATTTGTTGTCTCCTGGAAAACCATACCAGCACCACCAGTTGATAATATGTATGCTTTTGCCTGAATTAAAACAACTTTATTTTTATTTTCGTCAAGAACAATTGCTCCAAAAACTTTATTTTCTAAAACGATTAAATCAACAAGAAAAGCATTTGATAAAATTTTAATATTTGGGAATCCCTTTATGAGATCATAAAAGAAAGTAGTTATACTTTTACCTGTTGAATCGCCATTTGCATGAAGAATTCTGTTTTTTGAATGTCCACCTTCTTTTGTAAAATGAAATTTATCTTTATCTTTATCAAAATTAAAACCAAGAGAAATAACTTCTTTAATCCTCTCAATACCTTCATTTACAAGTATATCAACTGCTTTTTCGTTATTGAAATAATATCCAGTTTCCAAAGTATCCTGTTTGTGAATTTCAGGGCTATCATCTTCATTAAGTGCAACAGCAATACCTCCTTGGGCATAATAACTACACGATTCCTCAAAACCATTTTTAAAAAGAATTAGTGTTTTAAATTCTCTTAACTGGTAGGCAACAAAAAGTCCACTTAATCCACCACCAATAATTAAGAAATCAACATTAATCTTCTGCATATCTTTTGTATTAAACGAAATCAAATATTCAGGTATCATTTTTTCCTTAATATAATAGATAAATTTTATCATATTTTTCAAAACAACAAAACACCCATTATTTCACCTACGAGGTGTTTGCGGAAAATGCAAGTGGGATAAGGAATTAGAGAAAGGGTAAATTGAATTGATAAAAAAGAAAGAGAAAAGATATTGACTTATTATTTTCAAAAGTTTAAAATTTATGGAAATTTAAAAAAGAGAAAAAATGATTGATTATCATGTTCATATAGGAAAGATTTTTTATGACAGAAAACCATTGACTCCAAAGAAATTAATTCAAACAATGGATGAAGAGGGTATAGAAAAAGCAGTAGTTTTGCCAATTGAAAATCCAGAAGAAACTTATTGGTATAATACAACTGATAATGTTTTAAAGGCCTATAAAAGATACAAAGATAGATTAATTCCATTCTGTAATGTTGACCCAAGAAGGGGTTATAATAGTGAAAATGATGAAAAAATAAAATTTATTATTGAGGAATATGTTAAAAAGGGTGCGAAAGGATTTGGAGAAATACTTGCAAATCTACCATTTAACGATAAAAGGATGAAAAATATTTATAGAATATGTGGAGAATTTGGGCTTTCAATTATTTTTCATCTTGGAGGAGTTCCCAATCAATCAACAATTGGTTTAACTGATGAAATAGGTTTACCTTTTATGGAAGAAATTTTAAACGAATTTCCTGATACAATTTTTGTTGCTCATGGACCTGGTTGGTGGGCAGAAATATCAGGAAAAGTCACACCTGAACAAAGAAATACATATCCAAAAGGAAAAATAGAAAAGGAAGGAAGGGTTCAATATTTACTTGAGAATTACCCAAATATGTATGCTGACCTTTCTGCTGGAAGTGCTTATAATGCATTAACAAGAGACCCTGAATATGGAGTTATATTTTTAGATAAATTTTATAATAAACTTTTATTTGCAACTGATTATTTATATCCAGGCCAAGAACTACCAATAATAGAATATATAAAGAATATAAGTATACCAGATGAGAAAAAAAGAAAAATAATGTCCGAGAATGCAAAAAAGTTATTAAAATTGGAGTGAAAAATGGAAAAGAGAAAATTTAAAATATATATTCTGGAAAATAATCAAGAATTGGGACTTTTTGCAAGTAGAAAGGTAGGAGAAATTCTTGAAAAATATACAAACCAGTTGAATAAAAAATCTATATGTGTTTTTGCTGCAGCTCCTTCTCAAGATACTTTTCTTGAAAATCTTTCAAAGAATAAAAATATAAATTGGGAAAATATTTATGCTTTTCATCTTGATGAATATACTGATTTACCTATTGGACATCCTAATACTTTTCAGGAATATTTAAAAACACATATTTTTGAAAAAGTTGATATACCAGAAGAGAATATTTTTTATATGAAAGATGCAGGAAATAGTCCAGATGAAATTATTGAAAATTATACTAAATCATTTATGGAAAAGTATAAAGAAGTAAAAAATAATGGAGGAATTTATCTTGCTTTTATTGGTATTGGAGTTAATGGACATATTGCTTTTAATGAACCTGGAACAGATTTATGGACGGATGAATTTGTAATTAAAATAAAGATTGACGAAATTTCTGTAAAACAACAATATGATGACTATAAAAATCACCCAAATCCTAAAGCAAGATATAAAAGTTTAGATGAGGTTCCAAGAAATGCTTTAACTATGACTGTTAGTGCAATTTTACTTTCTGATAAAATCTTCTGTATGGTTCCTGGAAAACAGAAATCAAATGCAGTAAAACAAACAATAGATGGAGATATAACAAATAAAGTTCCGTCTTCATTTTTAAGATTACACCAAGATGTTTCATTATTTCTTGATCAGGACTCTGCTTATTTACTTCTAAAGAAACCAGAAAATAAAATAAAAAAGGAAATATAAAAAAATTTAATTAATTTTAAAACTGGAAAATAGAATGGAAAAACTTGCAATTTTAGGAGGAGAAAAGGCAATAAAATCAGATTATAGTCAATATTGTAAATGGCCTATTATAACAAAAGAGATGGAAGAAAAGGTTCTTGAAGTTTTAAGAAAAGGAGCAATGTCAAATACAGAATTAACAAAAGAATTTGAAAGAGAATATGCAAATTTATATGGAATGAAATATGGTTTATGTCATAATAATGGAACAGCTGCAATTCATTCTTCACTTTTTGGTCTTAAAATAGGTAAAGGAGATGAAGTTATCTGTCCCTCTATAACTTACTGGGCTTCCTGTTTACCTGTTTTATCTTTGGGTGGAACAGTTGTTTTTGCTGATATAGATGAAGAAAGTTTATGTATTAATCCAGATGATATAGAAAGACATATAACAGAAAGAACAAAAGCAATTATTGTAGTTCATTACGCTGGATATCCTGCAGATATGGATAAAATTATGAAAATAGCAAAAAAGTATAATTTAAAAGTTCTTGAAGATTGTTCTCATTCTCACTGGTGTTTTTATAAAGGAAAATTAACAGGAACCTTTGGAGATGTTTCTGCTTTTTCTCTTATGAGTGGCAAATCATTTCCTATTGGAGAAGGTGGAATTATGCTTACAAATGACCTTGAAATCTATGAGAGAGCAATTATTTTTGGGCATTATGAGAGGCATTCAGAAGTAACTCTTGATTATTTAAAACAGGGAGTTGGAATTCCGTGGGGTGGATATAAATATAGAATGCATCAACTTTCTTCTGCAGTTGGGATTGTATTTATAAAAATATTTAAAGAAATTTTTGAAGAAATAGAAAGAGCTATGACATATTTTTCTGATTTACTTGATACTCTTCCAGGAATAAAAGTTCACCGTCCTACTAAAAATTCTGGTTTAACCAAAGGTGGATGGTATGCATGTTTTGCACATTATAATAAGGAAAAATTTGAAGGACTTTCAATTACAAGATTCTGTGAAGCATTAAGAGCAGAAGGAGTTATTGTTTATCCTGGGTGTAATAAGCCATTACATATGCATCCTCTATTTCAAAGTATAGACATTTACAATGATGGGAAACCAACAGTAATAAGAAATTCTGAAAAAGATATAAGAACTAAAATTGGTTCATTACCAATTTCAGAAAATATTGGAAAGAAGATATTCAGTATCCCAAGATTTATAAAATTTAACAAAAAAATTATTGAAGAAGTTTTTAGTGCATTTGAGAAAGTTGTAAAAAATTATAAAGAGTTATTAAAAGATGACCCAGGCGATCCACAAACAATAGGAAACTGGGGATTAACATTTAGAATTTAAAAAAGGGAAAAGAATGGATAAACTTGTAATAGATGGAGGGAAACCAATAAGAAAGAAACCTTTTCCTTCAAGAATTATGTTTGATAAAAGAGAAGTAAAAGTAATTACAGAAATGATGAAAAAAGCAACAAAGGAAAATACTGCAAAATATCTTGATAGATATGCAGGACCACAGGTTGATACCTATGAAAAGGAATTTGCTAAGTTTTTTGGAACCAAATTTGCTACTGCTGTAAGTTCAGGAACTGCTGCAATTCATTCTGCAATTGGTGCTTTAGAACTTGAACCAGGGGATAGAGTAATTACAACACCTATAACAGACCCCGGAACAATTATGCCGATTTTATTTCAAGGACTTATTCCTGTTTTTGCTGATGTTGATTTTGATACATTGAACTTAACTGATAAAACAATAGAAGAAAAGATAGATAATAAGACGAAAGCAATCATAGTTGTTCATCTTGCAGGAGTTCCTTGTGAAATGGAGAAAATAATGAATTTAGCAAAAAAATATAATTTAAAAGTTATTGAAGATTGTGCCCAAAGCCATGCTTCTATTTATAAAGGTAAATATGTTGGAACTTTTGGTGATATGGGTGCTTTTAGTTTGATGAGTGGTAAACATATGACAAGTGGAGGACAAGGAGGAATGATAATAACTAATATTGAAGATTATTACTGGAAAGCAAAGAGATTTGCAGACAGAGGTAAACCATTCGGCATAGAAAATTCAAAAGGGAATGTTTGTCTTGGATTAAATTATAGAATGACAGAAATAGAGGCAGCAATAGGAAGAGTTCAACTAAAAAAAATAAAAAGAATTGCGGGAAAAAGATATAAAATTGTTGAAGAATTGAGAGTTGGCTTTAAAAATTTAAAAGGATTTTCTTTATGGAAAAGACCACAAGATTCAAAACCAAATTATTGGTTCTGTTTTGTTAAGGTTGAACAAGAAAAATTTAAATTTGATAAATCGAAACTTGCAGAAATTTTGAATAGAGAAGGACTTACTATTGGCGCTCATTATGTTATTCCTATGTATGAAAACCCATTTATAAAAGAAAGAAAAACTTTTGGAAATTCTGGATATCCTTTTATTCCTTATGCTCCTGAAATTGAATATAGATGCCCAATTGCTGAGAAAGCACTTAATTCACATATGACTTTATATTTTAATGAAAACTGGGGGAAAAAAGAAATAGAGGATACAATAAAAATTTTTGAGAAAGTTGAAAAATTCTGTCTAAAATAAGCATGACTGAAAACCATTGTCCCACCTTCATCTCCCACTTACACCTCGTAGGTGAAGGAGGGGGAAATTTTACAAGTTTTTGTTTAAATAGTAAACTTAAAAAATAAACAAGGAGGGAACATGCCAAACAAAATAGATGCTCCTCAAATCACAGATAATTTTATAGAAAAATGGGCAAAAAGTATAAAACCAGAACTTGAATTTAATTGCAAAACTAAAGATGAATTCTATAGTTGGAAAAAGCAATTAATTAATAAAATTAAAGAACTGCTTGGTCTATTTCCAGAACCATCTGATTTAAAACCAGAAAAATTATCAGAAGAAGAAAAAGAGAAATATATAAGGGAAAAATGGATAATACAGACAGAAAAGGATTGTTTTATGCCTTTATATATTTTAATTCCGAAAGGAAATAAAAAGAAATATCCAGCAATATTATGCTGTCATGGACATGGCCCATACGGAAAAGACCCAGTTGCAGGAGTTCATAATAATAATCCAAATATAATAAGTAATATTAAAATTCACAATTATAATTATGGAGAACAAATGGCTGAAAATGGTTTTGTTACAATTGTTCCTGACTGGAGAAGTTTTGGAGAAAGGATTGGTTACTACAATATTTACCAGCCACGAGATATATGTAATATCCATTTTTTACAGCATTTAATTTGTGGCAGGACATTGCTTGGTGCAAATATCTTTGATGGGATGAGAGCAATTGATTTTTTATTAACAAGAGATTATGTTGATAAAGATAATATCGGATGTATGGGTCTTTCTTTTGGTGGAACAATGACTACATATTTGACTTTACTTGATGATAGAATCAAGGCAGGAGATATAATATGTTATGCAACAACAACTTTACATTATGCTATTGAAAGACCAAATTTCTGTGGAAGCCAGATAGTGCCTTTCCTTTATAAATATGCAGATGTTGGTGATGTTATAGCAGCAATTTGTCCAAAACCACTTTTAATTGAATCTGGAGCAAATGATACCTGTTTTTGGATACATTCAGCAAAAAAAGCACATGAGAAAGTTATAAAAGCATATAAAATAGCAAATGCCAGTGAGAATTTATGGATTGAAATATTTGCTGGTGAACATGCTTTTTCAGGAAATCTTGCGTTTAAGTTTTTCAATAAATTTTTAAATAAATGAGAAGGTATATTTTAAATCGCCTTTTTCAGTTTATCCCTCTACTTATTGGTATGACTTTCATCTCTTTTTTAATAATCCAAATCTCTCCTGGTGATTATTTCACTCAACTTAAAATGAATCCAGAAATCTCTCCTGAAACAATTGAAAATATGAGAAAACTTTTTGGTCTTGATAAACCTGTTATTATTCAATATTTCTATTGGCTTAAAAATATTTTTAGTTTTAATCTTGGTGTATCTTTTTCCTATCATGTGCCTGTTTCTTTTTTAATTAAAGTCCGTTTAAAAAATACAATTGCACTTTCTATTTTCTCAATTTTTCTTACTTGGATTATATCAATTCCTTTAGGAATTTATGGTGCTATTAAGGATAAAAAAATTCAAGAAAGAATACTTTCATTTTTTGCTTACATTGGAATCTCTTTACCAGGATTTTTTATTGCAATGCTTGTTATATTTTTTATTTCAAAAACAGCAATTTTACCTCTTGGAGGAACAACCTCTATCTTTTATGAAAATGCTTCAAATTTTGAAAAATTTATTGATTATCTTAAACATCTTTTAGTCCCTGGTTTAATTTTAACTTTATCAGGGATTGGTTCTCTTTATCGTCTTATGAAAAATAATTTTCTTGAAACATTAAATTCTCCTTATATTTTTACTGCTTATGCAAAAGGAATACCAACATATAAAATATATTTCAAGCATGCTTTAAGAAATGCAATAAACCCTATGATAACAATTTTTGGATATGAACTTTCTGGAATTTTAAGTGGTGCTGGACTTGTAGAAATTATAACTGGCTGGCCCGGAATGGGTAGATTAGTTCTTGAAGGAGTCCTTTCTTTTGACTTATATCTTGTTATGGCTTCTTTATTAATTGGTGGAATTTTACTTATTTTAGGAAATTTGCTTGCAGATATTTTACTTGCTTTAACAGACCCAAGAGTGAGGTTAAGATGAAAAAAATATTACAGAGATTAAAGAAGAGAAATTATATTTCATTCATCTCTCTATGGATAATTGTTTTTCTTTATTTTTTAGCAATTATGGCTGATTTTATTGCTCCCTATCCATACAACAAACAGTTTAGAGATTACCCTTTATGTCCACCAACAAAAATACATTTTTTTGACCATAATAAAAAATTTCATTTAAGACCATTTGTATATGAAATTAAACTAGTAAACCCAGCCTTAAATCAGTATGAAATAATAGAAAAAATTTGTCCAATCTATTTTTTTGTTAAGGGAGAAAAAAGAAAAATTCTTGGACTATTTCCTTCAACAAGATACTTATTCGGAACAAAACAAGGAAAAATTTTCTTATTTGGAACTGATATGCATGGGAGAGACATTTTTTCAAGAGTTTTATATGGTGCAAGAATTTCTCTTTCAATTGGTGTAATAGGAGTTTCATTATCTTTTTTCCTTGGTTTTTTAATAGGAGGAATTTCAGGATATTTTGGCGGAAGGATTGATAATATTTTAATGCGGCTTGTTGAAATCTTTATGATGTTTCCTGCTTTTTATTTAATGCTTGCTTTAAGAGCTGTTTTCCCTTTAAACCTTTCTTCTTTTCAAATCTATCTTTTAATAGTAGTAATTTTAAGTTTAATTGGCTGGGCTGGACTTGCAAGAATTATAAGAGGAATGGTTTTATCTATCAAAGAAGAGGAATATATCCTTGCAGCAAAAGCTCTTGGAATTTCTACATTTAAGATAATATTTAAGCATATAATCCCCAATACTTTTTCATATTCAATTACAGCAATAACATTATCTATACCAGGTTATATACTTGGAGAATCAACTTTAAGTTTACTTGGACTTGGAATTCAAGAACCATTTCCAAGTTGGGGGAATATGCTTTCTGTGTGTATTGGTAATTTAAGAATTCTATCAAATGCACCATGGATGTTAATTCCTGGATTTTTCATATTTTTAACAATTATTTGTTTTAATTTTCTTGGAGATGGTTTAAGAGATATTCTTGACCCTAAAAACTGGTAAGATGGAAAAATTACTAAGTGTTAAAAAAATTGTTGTTGGGAACCAACAGGTTAAAATTTTAAGGGATATAAGTTTTGAAGTAAAAGAAAAGGAAATTGTCTCAATTGTCGGTGAAAGTGGATGTGGAAAAAGTATGACATTGCGAACAATTATTAAACTGTTACCAAAAAATCTTGAAATCCTTTCAGGTGAAATTTATTTTGATCGAATTGAGATTAGAAAATACAATGAGATGGAAAAAATAAGAGGTAAAGAAATAGGAATGGTTTTTCAAGAACCATCTTCATATCTAAACCCTCTATTCACAATTGGAAATCAGATAGAAGAATCAATTAAAGAAAATATAAGCAAGAAAGAAAAAAAAGAAAAGATTGTTAATATTTTAAAAGAAATCGGACTTTCTCCAAATGTTTATTATCAATATCCTCACCAATTAAGTGGTGGAATGCAACAGAGAGCAATGATAGCAATGTCTCTTATAAATAAGCCAAAATTGCTTCTTGCTGATGAACCAACAACTGCTTTAGATGTAACTACTGCATTTGGAATTATAAACTTACTTAAAAATCTTATTTCAAAGTATGGTCTTTCAATAATTTTTGTTACTCATGACATCTCTCTTGCAAGATATATTTCAGATAAAATAATAGTTATGTACGCTGGAATGATTTTAGAAAAAGGAAATGCTGATTTAGTATATAATAAACCTTTACATCCATACACACAGAAACTTATAACCTGTCTTCCCGAAAAATATAAAAAGGGAGAAAAAATTAGAACTATTGAAGGAGAAGTTCCGTCTTTTAAAAACTTACCAATTGGTTGTCCTTTTTCTCCAAGATGTGAATATAGACAAAAACTTTGTGAGGAAAAAATTCCAGAAGAAATTGAAGTTGATAATAGAATTGTGAGGTGTATTAGATATGGAAACTTTATGGAAAATTGAGAATTTAACAAAAGAATATGAAGTTAAAACTGAATTCCAAAGGATGAAAATAATTGCTTTAAAAAATATAAATTTAGAAATTTTAAAAGGAGAAATTCTTGGACTTGTTGGAGAAAGTGGTTCAGGGAAAACTACCCTTGGGAAAATAATTATAAGATTGGTTGAACCTGATAGAGGGAAAATAATTTATAGAGACATTGACATTACGAATTTACCTGAAAAAAAATTAAGAAAATATCGCAAAAATTTTCAGATAATCTTTCAAGACCCTTATAAATCTTTAAATCCAAGAATTCCATGTGGTTTGACTGTTATGGAAGGAATAATTGGAAATAAAAAAGAAAAATATGAAAAAGCGGTTGAACTATTAAATCTTGTAGGAATAAAAAAAGAAAGATTTTATGATTACCCTCATCAATTTAGTGGTGGAGAAAGACAAAGGATAGCAATTGCAAGAGCATTATCAACCAATCCAGAATTTATTGTATGTGATGAACCCACTTCAAATCTTGATGTTTCAATTCAAGGACAGATTTTAAATCTTTTTATTGAACTTAAAGAGAAATTTAATCTCACATATCTATTTATCACTCATAATTTAAAAATTATAAAATTTTTAGCAGATAGAGTTGGAATAATGTATAAAGGAGAGATTGTTGAAATAGGTAACACTAACCAGATATTTGAAAATCCATCCCATACTTACACACAAAAATTGATAGAAAGTAGTTTTGCATTTTAAAAAATCT
>JAMWCA010000034.1 GCA_023819545.1 Candidatus Omnitrophota bacterium | reverse complement strand
CTGCTGAATGTTTAATTAGTTTAGGATTTTTTACAGCAGCAGTATTAATTGAAACCTTATCGGCTCCATTTGACAATAATTTCTCAATATCATCTATAGAAGAAATGCCTCCACCAACTGTAAAAGGAATAAAAACAACATCTGCAACTTTTCTCACAACATCTATCATTGTTTTCCTTCCTTCTATTGTTGCACTAATGTCAAGAAAAGCAATTTCATCTGCTCCTTCTTTACTGTAAAAAGAAGCATTTTCAACAGGATCTCCAGCAACTCTGAGATTTTCAAAATGAACACCTTTTACAACTTTTCCATCTTTTACATCAAGACACGGAATAATTCTTATTGTAACCATTTTCCCTCCAGAAAATTTTTTAAAAATAAAAGACCTGCTGTTCCACTTTTTTCTGGATGAAATTGTGTTCCAACAATATTTTCTTTAAGAATAACAGAAGGAAAATCAACTCCATAATTTGTTTTACCAATAATAAATTCTTTTTGCGTATTTACATAATAAGAATGTGCAAAATAAAAATATGAATTATCTTTAATATCTTTAAACAATAAACTTTCTTTTAAAATTTTTACTTTGTTCCATCCAATATGGGGAATTTTTATACTTCTGCTTTTAAATCTTACTACCTTGCCTTTTAAAATCCCAAGACCATTTTTTTCTCCTTCTTCACTCCAATCAAAAAGAAGTTGAAGTCCTAAACAGATACCAAGAAATGGGATTCCTTCATTTATTTTATATCTTATTTTCTCTAAAAGGTCCATTTTTTCTAAATTTTCAATACTTGAAGCAAAATTTCCTACTCCTGGAAGAATTAAAAAATTAACCCTATCTAATATCTTTGGATTTTCAATTGAAATTACTTCTTCCCCTAAATATCTTAGTGCAGAAAAAACACTGTAAATATTCCCTGCCCCATATTTTACTATTCCTATCATTTCTTTTTCAACTTTAATTCTTGAAAGGTTTAAATATATTCTATTGTACTTGGAGGTTTAGGAGTTATATCATATACAACTTTTACAACATCCGGAACCTCTTTTAAAATTCTATCTCTTATTTTGTATAACCTCTTCCACAAAATTTTTACTGGTTGAGCAGTCAGAGCATCCTCAGATTTAACAGCCCTGATTGAAATTATATCACCTAACAATCTCTTACCTCCAACTATGCCTGTTGCTTTATCTGAAAGTAAAACAGGAAACGCTTGAAAAATATTCTTTTCTTTAAGTTCTTCTTCTACAATCTTTGTGGCAATTCGTATTTTTTCAACTCGGTCTCTTGTCACTTCTCCTATAATTCTTGTTGCTAAACCTGGACCTGGAAATGGTTTTCTATCATATATCTTTTTAGGTAATCCAAGTGCCTTAGCAACCTGTCTTACTTGATGTTTGTAAAGTTCTTTTAATGGTTCAAGTATTGTTAATCCATAAAAGGCAGGATTAATTCCAATTTGAGAAAGAACATTATGTTGTGTTTTTATACCTTTTTGTGTTTCAATAATATCTGCTGCAATAGTTCCTTGAATTAAAAAATCTACTGAATAACTTCTTACTGCTTGACTTAATACTTTATAAAAAGCTTCTCTAAATGCTTTTCTCTTTTCTTCAGGGTCTATTTTACCTTTTAACGCTTCAAAAAATATATCTTCAACATTCCAAATTTCTAAATCTATCCCCTTTTTTGCAAGTAAATCTCTAACTTGTTCTGGTTCTTTTTCTCTCATTAAACCATCATCAATAAAAAAAACAACTAAATTGTCTCCAATTGCCATTTTTGCAAGAATGGCACAAACAGTACTATCAACTCCACCAGAAGTTGCAACTAAGGCCCTCTTATCTTTTATTTTTTTCATTAACTCATTAACACTTTCTTTTATAAATTTTTTAGCACTAAATTTAGCCATTTTATCCTCCCATTTTTAAAAATATTTTAACTTTTTCAATTAAAATATGTCAATTTACTTAATTTGTGTTTTTTTATATAACCTTTTAACTATAAGAATTTAAAAATTGGGTTTTTATATATAAAGCGATTTTTTTACCTGCTCCTTTTGGTCCAACTCTCTCAATTCCAATTTTTTTAACCTTCTCTTCAATTAATGGATCATGAAGTAAAGAAAAAATTTTTTCTGTGATTAATTTTTTACAAAATGGTAAAGTAAAAACAAATCCTCCTAATAATTTTTTTTGTTTTTTAACAAAATATTTCCAAGGATAAAGATTATCTCTAACTGGGAAAGTAATTACAGGTTTACCAAGACCTATTGCTTGTTCATTTGAAACACCTGAAAAACTTATAATAAGATTTGACCTATGGATAACATCTCCAAATTTATCTGAGACAATAACCTTATTTGTATTTTTTATTAGATATCCAATAATACCCTGCTCTTGAACTTCTTTTTTGCTTTTTTCAAAAAACCATCCAAATTTATTAAAAATCTTATTAAACTGCTCTAAATTAAAAACAGGTGAAATTGAAATTATAAATCCAGGTAATTCATAATCTTGTTTTTTTGATTGAAAAATTATCTCTTCAATAATTTCCAGCAAATACTCAATTTTTTTAAAAGCATCTTTTCTTCTGCCTGGAAACATTCCAATAACTTTTTTATTTTCAAGTAAATTAAAATTTTTACCAGTAATTTCAACACAGTCCATTGCTAAACTACCTAAATAAACTGCTCGGATATGATATTTCTTAAAAAAAATTGTAGTTGCTTGGTCCCTTGGAAAAACAATCTTGGAAAAATGTTTTATTAACCACAAATTTAATTTCCCTATTCTACTCATATAGATTGATTGGGCAGTAGCAGCAAAAATAATTTTCTTTCTTGAAAAAAAACCACATAAAGCACAAAGAAAAATATCACCAACAGCAATTATAAAATCTGATTTTTTCCCTTCTTTTATTATTACTCCTATCTGTTTAATCAAACAGTTAATTAAACCACTTTTAATATCCTTTATTAAATATTTAATACTGAAATGAACCAGCCCCTCACTTGGTAAATTTTTGCAAGGGCCTAAAACTTCTATATTTTCTAAAATATAAGACCTCCCGTCTCCTACTATTGGAAGTGCTTTAAATTCTATTGAAGGTTCTATTTCTCTTAAATGTTTTACAATTTGACATGCCATCATATCTTCAATGTAACCATTACTAACTACAAGGATTTTAAAATTTTTCATTATAATTTTTAGAAGAGGGACTGTTGTTCTTCTTTTATATTTAAATCTAATGGTATTTCAACTTTACCAAATTCTCCATCATAACCTGGTTTTATATTCACTTCTCCTTTTCTTACTTTTTTTATGCCTTCAAAAACTTTAGTTTCAATCTTATGTTCAATTTCTTTTTCATTTGCATCTAAAAGTATATAAAACTCTGAACCAATTCTATTTATAATCTCAAAGTACATCTTCTGAACTATTTGAGAAGAAACTTCCTTATTCATTACGCTACCTATTATCTGATCAAGAGGAACTATTTTTTTAAAAGGAACATATTTTTTCGGCTTTTCATTTGGTTTTCTATCAGAAAGTTCTTCCACTCTGTGCATCACTCCAACAGTTACCTTTCTATTACAAACAGGGCATATATAATTATTTTTTCTTGTTTGTTCTGGTGAAAAACAAACACCACAATTTCTATGTCCATCATAATGATACTTCCCTTCCTCAGGAAAATATTCAACTGTCATATTAAAATTTTTATTTTTTAGAATATCTATAAGTTGTTTAAAATCAAATTTATCAAAAAATATATTTGCTTCTCTTCCTATTCTTGAAGGAGAATGAGCATCTGAATTTGAAATTAAAGAAAATCTATCAAGTTTTGATAGCCGCCAATTCATCTCCGGATCACTACTTAAACCAGTTTCAAGAGCAAATATCTCATCTGTAACTTCTTCAAAGCAATCCTCAATATCATCAAAACCAGAATTAGAACCAAAAAGAGAAAAATGAGGGGTCCAAATATGAGCAGGAACTAAAAATCCAAATTCATCAACATCTTTTATTAATTTTAAAAGTTCTTTTGCTTCAAGTTGTAAAATAGGTCTTCCATCAGCATTTAAGTCACCATATCTTTCAAGGTTTTTATTTAATTTTTCAACTTTTTCTAAAGAGGAAATAAAAACTATATTATGAATTTTTTTTATAACACCTTTTTTTTCAAAAATATTACATACTTCACCTGTTAAAATAAAGTCAATTCCACCATAGTTATATATTCCAAATCTTTCTGACTCTTTCAAATTCCTTTTTAATTCATAGAACCAATAAAAATGTGTAATATCTCCTGTGCCAAGAAGATTTATCCCTTTGTATTTAGCCCATTTTACAAGTCCATCTAATTCCATATCTTTACTCGTCGCTCTACTATATTTTGAATGAATGTGAAAATCAGCGATATACATTTTTTATCCCTTTTTTAAATTCTCTTTTTAGAATTTTTGAAAGTTCATCTAATGATTGGGGAATAACTTTTGTATTTGAAATAACTGGCATAAAATTTGTATCACCTTGCCATCTTGGAACTATATGGATATGTAAATGGTCTTCAAGTCCTGCTCCAGAAACTTTTCCAATATTAAGTCCTATATTAAATCCTTCTGGCTTTAAAATTCTTTTTAAAATTCTTACAGAAGTTATAATAAAATTATCAATTTCTTCCAGTTCAACTTTCTTCAATTCTTCTAAATCCTTTATATGTCTCAAAGGCGCGATCATTATATGACCATTATTATAAGGATAAATATTCATCACTACAAAACTGTGTTCTCCTCTATAGACAATATATTTATTTTTTTTTGATTTTAAACCATCACAAAGAAAACATTTATTTTTTTTTACTTTCAGAATATATCCCATTCTCCAAGGTGCCCATATAATCTCTTTTGAATTCATAGTAAAATTTTAAATCCAATTTTAAAATTTTTCAATGTTAAACAGAATTTTTAAATTCAATCTCTTATTTTTGGACTACTTTTTTATATAACTCTAATGTCTTTTTTGCTGTATTTTCCCATGAAAATAACTTTGCTCTTTCTATTCCTTTTTTTGATAATGTCTTTTTCAAATTTTGATCAGTCAAAATAGATAAGATTGCTTCTGCTATTTCTTCTTTATTCTCAGGATTAACCAAAATTCCTGCATCTCCAACAACTTCTGGTAAGGAGGATATATTAGAAGTTACGACAGGAACTCCACAACCCATTGCTTCAACTACTGGTGAACCAAAACCCTCATATAATGATGGAAAAACAAAAACTTCACATCCATTATAAAGATAAGGTAAATCTGAAACTGGAACATAGCCGGTTAAAATTATATCTTTTTTAATCTTTTCTGGAAGGTCTTTCATTTTTTTATAAAAAATCTCTGCCTTCCAACCAATTTTTCCACATAAGACAAGTTTCAATTCAGGAAATTTTTCTTTTACAATAATGAATGCATCTATCAATTTTGGTATATTCTTTTTTGGTTCAATCGCTCCGACAAAAAGTAAATATTTACCATAAATTCCATATTTCTTTTTTAAATCTTCAATTTTCTCATAATCTTCTATTGGTCTAATATTTTCATGGTGAAGTCCTGGATATATCACTGTAATTTTTTCTGAGTCAATTTTAAAATGATTCAATAAATCTTTTTTGGTATTATAAGAAACCGTAATAATCATATCTGCCTTTTTAACTGCTTTTGGAATAATAATTTTTAGAATTAAACTTTCTGTTGGACATAAATTTAAATTTATTAAAGGAATCAAATCATGAATTGTTATCACTTGCTTAACATGGAAACTTAAAGGAATGGGTGTTAAAACATGTAAAGTATGTATTAAGTCAAGATTTCCATATAAAAATTCAAAAGGAAAGATTTTTGCCACAACATAATTCCAAACTAAAAAAGGAAAAGGTCTTATAGAGACATAGAAGTTTTTAGATTTAAAATTTTTTTTAATTTCATACTTTTTTTTATATCTGGAAAGGGAATTACTAAAGAGAATATAGATATTCTCTTTATCAACTTTTTCAATATTTTTAATTAGATTATATGCATACCACCCAATTCCTGTCTTTTTCTCATCTAATAAAGGATTTGCATCAATCCCTATTTTCATTTATCTCCTCTTTCAATAATTTTTCTATAAAATTATTCCAATTTACACCTGGAGCCAAAAATTTATTAACCATATGTGTTGCAATAGATGGTTGAGGAGCCCACAGAGTATATTTTTTCCCAAATAAAAGTTGTTTACATCCAAATGCCCACATTAAAAAATTATGTCTTAAAAATTTAAATGGAAAGATTTTTTTCTTCTTTGTTAGGATAAACCACATTGAAGCATCACTTATAAACTTATATTTTTCTAAAATATGTCTTGTTTCTCGCAATGTTTTGATTGTAGATAAAAAAGTGCAACAAGTTGAACCTACTGATTTCCATAAATAATTTCCATATTGAATAACTTCTTTTTTATAGTTATGTAAATTTAAAGTATAATAGTCAAGATGGTCATAAGGAGTAACAAAATCTGCTTTTGTTTTTTTAAGAAATTCTAGTAATATAGCAATTCCATTGGGAATATATAAATAGTCATCTTCTGCAAAATAAACATTTTCAGAGTATGTTTGATTTACCAAGATATCTATTTGTCTTAAAAATGTATAAGCATTATTTCCATAAATTTTACTCATAACTTTTTCAATATGTATAAATTCTAAATCTTCTTTATTAAACTTTTGCAAAAATAGGTCTTCATATAAGGAAGGACATCTATCAAAAATAACTATAAGTTTAAATTTTAAATTACCTAATGCTCTCTTGAATGACTCTAAACAAAGTTTAGATAAGTTTAACTTATCGCTTTGAAATATTGGTCTTTTTACTTTAGAATTTTGTGCATTAATTCTATATGCTATACACAAATCAAACCTCATGGCATATAAAACCTCTTTTCAATATAATCTTTAAACCCTTGTATTTTCGCTTTTCCTCTTAACAATCTATAGTTTAAGTTTTCTTTAAAACACAAAAATTTTTCTTTTTTATTATTTAAGCCCTTCATAACTTCATATAAAAATAACAAAAAAAACCATAGAATTTCAAATAAGAAAAATCTTAAATAGAGCCATAAAACTTCACAAAAAAAAACAAAAAAAAGCCATACTCTCCAGATAATATTTAAATTCTTTTCAGCCCATAAAAATCTACTTCTTGTATAAAAATACTCAGCACTAATTTTACTTTTTTTAAATGAAGAAGAATGTTTATGGTAAATAACTGCTTTAGGGACTAAAATAATTTTATAACCTTTTCTTTTAATTCTACAGCATAAATCATTTTCCTCAAATAGTAATAATCTTTCATCAAAAAGACCAACTTCTTCAATAATACTACATGGTAAAAAAAAGCCGGCTCCATAGGCATAATAAATTTCTTTAAATTTTTTTGAATCAGTATGGGAATGAAAAAAACTCATTCTTAAAAAATCAAATATTATACCACTAAATTCAATTTTTTCAGGATGAAAATAATAATAAAATTTTGCTCCATAACATGCTTTCCCAAATTTCTTATATGCTGATAAAAATTCTGTTAAAATATTCTCATTTACAACAGTATCATTATTTAAAATTAAAATAAAATCCGCCTTGTTTTTTAAAGCATACTTAATCCCAATATTATTTCCTCCTGAATATCCTAAATTTTTTTCACTTTTTATAAATACAATAAGTGAATCATCAGAAATATAAGCAAATTTTTGCCAATCTATCAAAGAAAATTTGATTGGTTTTTTAGAAACAAATGTTATAAATTTACTTTTTACTTCAATATTACCTTTTGCCCATTCAATCATATAATCTAATGAATTATCCGTTGAACCATTATCAATTACAATTATTTTATAATTTGGGTATTTAATTAAAAGTAATGACTCCAAACATTCAATTGTATCCTTCCATCCATTCCAGTTTACTATAATTATAAAAATTTTTGGCCATTTAACCATGACATTTTTTGATATTTCTATAATGCCAAAAACTATATACTCAAGAAAATTTTCTCTAATTTATAATTTATGTTTCATTATTAATTTGTAAAATTTAGCTCCAAACATGGAAAGAAAGAAATTAAAATAACCTTTTGGTAAATAAGGACAGATAGTGATTGCTTTTTTAAAATATTCTCTTCCTGCATATATATCATTGTTTTTTATATGTAACCTAGCCATCTTTATGTATAAGTTTTGTAAACCTTCTTTTCTTTTCATATAAGCTCTTATAGAATAATAGGATTTATACTTATTTATAAAATATAACTCTTCCTTTATTATTTTCTCTATAGAAGAACTTTGCGTAATACTTTGAGTGTGAATATATCTTTTAACTAACACTTCATCTACAAAATCAAAGTCATATTTTTGACTAATTCTAATCCACATATCCCAGTCATCTGCTACTTCGAAATTTTCGTCAAATAAACCTACATCTTCTATCACTGATTTTTTCACTAAAATAGAAGGAGTCATAAGAAAATTTCTTATCAATAAGTGTTTAAAAAGCTTTCTTATCCTTGGCATTTTATATATTTTATTAAAGTTTTTTAGAGTGTCTATATTAAGAATATTACATCCAACAAAACCTAATTTGTTTATATTAGAATTTTCAAAAAGTATAATCTGTTTTTCTAATTTTTCTGGCATCCATTCATCATCATCATCTAAAAAAGCAATATATTTACCTTTAGAATTTTTTATCCCAATATTTCTTGGTTTTGCAGGTCTTCCAGAATTTTCCATCCAAATATAATTTATTCTTGAATCTTGCTTTTGAAAATTTTCAACAACTTCTTTTGTATTATCAGTAGAACCATCATCAACTATAATTAGTTCAAAATCTTGAAATGTTTGATTTAAAACACTCTTTATGGCTCGTGAAAGCATTTTTGCTCTATTATAAGTTGGTATTATTATTGAAACTTTTGGCACCTTATTTTCTTTCATTTTAACGTCAATTTAAAATTCGTTTTTATTAATAACTCGTTAATACTTAATAAAAATTAGCAACACTTTTCAATTATATCACTTCTTTTAGCAAAATTACAAGTGTCAATTTCTAGATTAATTCTTTATATACTTTTAGAGTTTTTTTTGCTGTGTTTTCCCAAGTAAATAATCTAACTCTTTCAAGACCTTTCTTTATCAAATTTTCTCTTAATTCTTTATCCTCTATAAGTTTTAATATAGCATTTGCAATATCATCTTCATCTTCTGGATTTATAAGTAATGCTGCATCTCCGGCAACTTCTGGCATTGAAGAAATATTTGAAGTTATAACAGGAATACCACATTTCATTGCTTCAAGTATTGGTAAGCCAAATCCTTCATATAATGAAGGAAAGGTAAAAATATCTGCTTCTTTATATAATATAGTTAAATCTCTCAAAGGAACATAATTTGTGACAATAATATCCTTTCTTATTTTGTCATTTATTTCACTTAATCTTTTATAAAATTCTCTAAACTTCCATCCTGGTTTACCACAAATAATAAGTTGATAATCATTTATTTTTTCCTTAATTTTTACAAATGCGTTTAATAATCTAATATGATTTTTCTTTGGTTCAATAGTTCCAACAGAAAGTATATATTTTTTCCTTATCCCATACTTTAATTTAACTTTCTCTATCATATCCTCATCAAAAATTTCATAAAAAAAATCGTAAAGTCCTAAATGAATTACTCTTATTTTGTCTGGTTTAACATTTAGATATTTTATTAAGTCATTTTTAGTAGATTCTGAGACCGCTATTATTCTGTCTGCTTTTTTCACAGCTCTTTTTGCTGCAAATTTAAATGTTTCAACCTCAAAAAGAGAAAACATTTCAGGAAAAATAAGATGAGCAATATCATGAAAAGTTATAACAAGTTTCCCTGATAAATGTAAACAATAATAAGGATGAATTAAAATATGTATAATATCAAATTTACCATGGATAAATTCTATAGGAAAGAATAATAAAAGTGAAGAAATTAGATTACTTGAGAGCATTTTAACATCTATATTAAAATTTTCGGAAAGAATTTCTTTCTTTAAAAGAAATCTATCTTTAAAATTTTTTATTGAACAACCAAAAAGAATATAAAAATTCTCTCTATCAATCTTTGCAAGATTTTTTATGAGATAATAGGTATACCAACTAATTCCAGTTTTTCTTTTTTTTAAAAAAGGAGTAATATCTATTCCAATTTTCATGTTTGTAAAATATCTAAATTTTTAATCTTTTCAGCATTCTCAATTAAATACTTTCTTAAGAATCTTTTTCTATTGGGAAGTTGTTTTTCAATTACAAGGTTTTCAAGGTGTTCTTTTATAATTCCAACTTTTTTACTTGGTGGAATTTTAAAAATTTCCATTATATCAAAACCATTTATTGCAAGTTTAAATGAAGAAATTTTATCTTTTTTATTTATTTCCTTTATCCTTTCTTCAAGTTTGCTAAGGCGCTCAAGGGCATCTCTAACCTTCTTCGGATTTCTACTTGTCAAATCACTTTTTGCAAGTATAAAAAGTGCTTTCATATCTTTTCCAATTTCTCTTATAAATCTTCTTAAAGCACTATCGCTTGGGTTTTCCTTTGCAAGTAAATG
>JAMWCA010000033.1 GCA_023819545.1 Candidatus Omnitrophota bacterium | reverse complement strand
CAAGACCAGAAAAAGCATTATCTTTGATGAAAAAAATACATCTTGGTATTAAAAATCGGTTAATAAAAAGTTGTCATGACTGTTCTGATGGCGGCTTAATTACAGCATTATGTGAAATGATGATAGGGGGTAATCTTGGTTGCAGAATAGATTTTAAAAATGTTTTAACTGAAGATAAAGAACCAGAAATAGTTCTTTTTTCTGAAAGTTGTGGAAGGTTTGTTGTAGAGATAGAAAAGGAAAATTTAAATCAATTTGAAAAATTATTTAAAAATCAAGAATTCAGTCAAATAGGAGAAGTTATTGAAAAGAAAGAATTAAATGGTTTTTGGGGAAGTAAGAGATTATTTAAAATATCTCTTGATTCAATATATAAAAGTTGGACAAGTTTAAAATTTTAAAATGAAAGTTAAAGTAATAATTTTAAGAGTTGCAGGGACTAATTGTGATTTTGAAACAGAATTTGCTTTTAAACTTGCAGGTGCTTTTGTTGAAAGGATTCATATAAATCAAATCATTAGAAAAGAAAAAAAATTATCTGATTATCAAATTCTTGTTATACCAGGTGGTTTTTCTTATGGAGATGATATTGCAGCAGGAAAAGTTCTTGCAAATCAGATAAAATTAAAATTATGGGAAGAAATAGAAAACTTCATTTCTCAAAAGAAAGCAATAATTGGTATATGTAATGGTTTTCAAGTACTTGTAAAATCAGGAATTTTGCCATTTAATTCTAAACAACTTATAACACTTGAATGGAACGATTCTGGAAGATTTGAAGATAGATGGGTTTATCTCAAAGTAGAAGAAAGCGTTTCCCCTTTTTTTAAAGGATTGCCTGATATAATAAGAATGCCAGTTGCACATGCAGAAGGGAAATTTTTGCCAAAAAATAATAAAGTTTTAAATGAAATAGAGAAAAATAAACAGGTTATATTAAGATATTGTGATAAAAAAGGAAATTTAGTAAACTATCCATATAATCCAAATGGTTCAATTGGAAATATTGCAGGTATTTGTAGTAAAGATGGTCTTATAATTGGGATGATGCCACATCCTGAAAGAGCAATTTTAAGGTATTATTATCCAGATTTTTTGAAAAATGAAGAAAAGGAGGAATTCACCCCTTCATTTAAAATTTTTAAGAATATGGTAAAATATTTTTCTTAAAATTTTAAAGGTTAATAAAAACGATAAAAGGAGTGAAGATGGATAATGATTACTTAAAAAAAGCAGATATTTTTGTTGAAGCATTTAAGTATATAAAAGAATTTAAAAATAAGATTTTTGTGATTAAATTAGGAGGAAGCGTTTATCAAATTGAAGATAGTAAAGAAAATATTCTTTTTGATATTGCTCTTCTTTCCCTTCTTAACATAAAAATTATAATTATTTGTGGTGGAGGGAAATTTATAAACGATGAGATTGAGAAAAAAGGAGCAAAGTCAAAATTTATTGATGGATTAAGAGTTACAGACCTTCAGACACTCAATATAGTTAAAGATGTTCTTTTTAATATAAGAGACAATATAGTGAAATTCTTAAAAGAAAAATTTGAAAGCAATGTTGATAAACTAACCCCAGAAGAAAAATTTGTTATTGCCTCAAAAATTCATTATCAAAAAGGTGAAGAAATTATAGACCTTGGCTTTGTAGGACAGATGAAAAAAACAAATGTAGAATATATAAAAAACAAACTTAATGAGAAAGATATACTTGTTTGTGCACCTCTTGCTTTTGGAGAAGATGAAAATCTATATAATATAAATGGAGATACTTTTGCATCATTTATTGCTTCAAGTTTAAAATCTGAAAAACTTATCTTCATCACGGATGTCCTAGGAATAATGAGAAATCCAGAGAATCCAGAAACACTCATTTCAAAATTGACTATTTCTCAGGGTGAAGAATTGATAAAGGAACAGGTTATAAAAGGAGGGATGATTCCTAAAGTAAAGGCAGGGATAAATGGGATAAAAAATGGTGTAAAAACTGTTCATGTTATAAGTGGTAATTTACCACATTCTTTATTGCTTGAAGTTTTAACAGAACATGGTGTTGGTTCAGAAATAATAGAAAATGGATAAAGAAAAAATTATAAAAAATTATAATGATTATGTTATCCCTTCTTATAGAAAACAAAATCTTATTTTTGTAAAGGGACAAGGAAGTTATTTATGGGATATTGATGGGAAAAAATATCTTGATTTTTTCCCCGGATGGGCAGTCAGTGGTCTTGGACACTGTCCACCTTTAGTTGTTGAAAGAATTAAAGAACAGGTTGAACTATTAATACATTTATCAAATAATTATTATCATCCTTGGCAAGCAATCCTTGCAGAAAAACTTTCTAAATTATCATTTGACGGAAAGGTTTTTTTCTGTAATAGTGGCGCAGAAGCAAATGAAGCAGCAATTAAACTCACAAGATTATATGGAAGAAAAAAAGGTAGATATAAAATTATATCAATGGAAAATTCATTTCATGGGAGAACTCTTGCAACTGTTACAATGACAGGCCAAAAGAAATATAATGAGATGTTTGAACCACTACCAGAAGGTTTTATTTATGCTAAATTTAATGATTTTCACGACCTTATTTCAAAAATTGATAGTAAAGTAGCAGGAATAATACTTGAACTAATTCAGGGCGAGGGTGGTGTTAATGTGGTTGACCAAGATTATCTAAAAAAAGTAAAAGATTTATGTGAAAAACAAGATTTACTTTTAATATTTGATGAAGTCCAGACAGGATTTGGAAGAACTGGAGAATTTTTTGCTTATCAATTATTTAAAATTGAACCGGATATTATGACACTTGCAAAAACAATTGGTGGTGGCTTTCCCATGGGAGCAATGATTGCAAAAAGAGAAATTGCTGATTTAATGGGTCCTGGAACTCACGCCTCAACCTTTGGAGGTTCTCCTTTAGCATGTGCTTGTTGTCTTGGAGTGATTGAAACTATAGAAAAAGAGAATCTACTTGTAAATGTGAAAAATATGGGTGAATATTTGAAGAAAAAACTTGAAGAATTAAAGGAAGAATTTAAAAGTATAAAAAGAATAAAAGGGATTGGACTTATGCTTGCCTTTGAACTTGAAAAAGATGGAAATCAACTTGTAGATATATGCTCCAAAAATGGACTTTTAATAAACTGTACTCATACTAATGTGATAAGAATAATGCCTGCGATAAATGTTAAAAAAGAGGAAATTGACCAAGCAGTTGAAATACTTAAAAAATCTCTTAGGGAGGCAGAAATTTAATGAAAAAAGATTTTTTAAAGATAAAGGACCTAACTAAAGAAGAGATTTATAAAATCTTTGACATTACAAAGTATTTTAAAAGTTTAAAAAAAGAAAAAAAAATTACAGACCACCTAAAAAATTTAACAATTGGGCTTCTTTTTTCAAAACCGAGCACAAGGACAAGATTATCTTTTGAAGTGGCAATTTTTCAACTCGGTGGATTTCCAATATATCTTGCATCTGAATCAACACAGATTTCAAGAGGAGAATCAATTAAAGATACTGCAAGAGTAATTTCAAAATATATTGATGGAATAATAATAAGAACATACTCACAGGAAGAAATTGAAGAATTTGCAAGATATTCTGAAATACCTGTAATCAATGCTTTAACTGACCTTTACCATCCAGTTCAAATTTTATCTGATTTTTTTACAATTTATGAAAAGAAAGGAACTTTTGAAAATTTAAAAATTACTTATATTGGAGATGGTAATAATATATGTAATTCATTAATAGAAGGATGCGATTTACTTGGTATAGAGATAAGAGTTTCCTGTCCTGATGAATATAGACCTGAAGAAAAAATTATAAAAAATTTAATCAATAAAAATATTTTAAAGATTAGTTCCAAACCAGATGCTTTTATTGAAGATGCTGATATTATTTATACAGATACATGGGTAAGTATGGGTGATGAATTAGAAAAAGAAAAAAGAATTAAAATATTTCAAAAATATCAAGTAAATAGAAATTTGTTGAAAAAAGCAAAAAAAGATTTTTTATTTATGCACTGTCTTCCAGCACATAGAGGAGAAGAAGTTGTGGATGAAGTTATTGATGGTCCAAATTCTATAGTTATAGAACAGGCAGAAAATCGTCTTCATACTCAAAAAGGACTTTTATGTTTTATATTTGAAAAAATATGAAAAAAATAATATCTTCCATTTTCATTCTTTCTTTATTGATTCAGACCTCCTGTTTTGTTAAGTATGAAAATAAGAAAGAAACCATAATTTTAAATCCTTATGAAGAGATAGATTGGGGAAAGATTAAAAGATATAAAATAAATTTCCATACCCATACAACAGAAAGTGATGGAAAAGAGCCATTTGAAAAAGTAATTTCTCTCTATAAATTAAAAAATTATTCAGCAATCGCAATTACAGATCATAATAAACTTACATTTCCAAAAACAGATAACCTATTTCTTATACCTGGTGTTGAATTTGGTAAAAATCACCAACATCATATTGTTTCACTTTTTTCCTTTGAAATACCAGAAAATATTGAAAAATTAAAAGAAGAAGAGATTTTAGAATACATTGACAAAGAAAAAGGAGTGGCATTTTTTGCACATCCTGGAAGATATAAAAAAGATATTGGCTGGTACATAAATTTATTTGAAAGATATAAAAATCTTATTGGAATAGAAGTATTAAATACAGGGATTCAAGTAAAAGGGAAAGTTTATGGAGATACAGATATATGGGATGAAATTTTAAAAAAAACAATGCCAGAGAGACCTGTCTGGGGATTTGGAAATGATGATTTCCATAATATATCTCAATTTGCTATAAACTGGAATATTTTGTTAATTGAAAAACTTGAAGAAAAAGAAATTAGAGATGCAATAAAAAAAGGGAAATTTTATATGTGTTCTGCAATTTTGGGGACAGATTTACCTCATCTGAAAAAAATAATTGTTAATAAAGAAATAGGAAAAATTAAAATATATTGTGAAAACTACAAAGAAATTAAATGGATTTCTCAAGGGAATATCGTTGGCTATGGAAAAGAAATAAACTATAAAAAAAGTAACAATATAAAAGGATATTTAAGAGTTGAAATTCATGGTAAAACTGGATTTATATATTTAAACCCTTTTGGAATAAAATGAGTAGAAAAATAGCACTTGATGCAATAAATTTAAAAATGGAAAAAAGGGTAGCACATACAGAATATAGTATGGAATACCATATTGAATATATAACAAAAATTACAGATTTGAAAGAGGGGCATCCTGAAAGGATAAAAAAATTTTATGAGATATGGGAATACGATTTTCTTTGGCGCACAAACGACGGAATTTTTGGAAACTGGTTAGAAAGAGGCAGAGCAACTGATATGGGACATGCAATTTATGCAAAAGATGGTTCTGATATGAGAGAAAAGAAGGTTTGTCCATTTAAAGATGTTTTTGAGGTATGGGAATTTGACCCTGCTAAAGAATATGGATTTCCAGATTTTAAAGAACAAGTTTTTGAATATCAAAAAATATATCAAGGATTATCTGAAACTTTTCCAGAACAACTTATAACTGGTGGATATTATAAAACAATAATTTCCGGTCTTATTCAGGCATTTGGTTGGGAAATGCTTTTGCTTGCTGCAAGTAATTTGAATAAATTTGAAAAACTAATAGATAGATTTTTTAACTATACACTTTTTTATATGAGAGCATGGTCTAAAACAGATGTAGAAGTTATAATTCAACATGATGATTTTGTTTGGTATTCAGGTCCTTTTATCTCTCCAGATTTTTATAGAAAAGCAATTATACCAAGATATGGAGAATTATGGAAAGAACTTAAGAAAAATAATAAAAAAATCTTATTCTGTTCAGATGGAAATTTTAGTATGTTTGCAAAAGATATAGTTGAAGCTGGAGCAGATGGACTTATTTTTGAACCTGTTAATGATTTTGGCTTTATGGTAGAAAATTTTGGAGAAGATATTTGTCTTATCGGAAGTTATGTTGATTGTAGAGATATGACAATGGGAAAATTTGAAAAAGTGAAAAATGATATTGATAAAACATTAAGTTATGTAAAAAAGGGAAAATGTAAAGGTTTAATATTTGCAGTTGGAAATCATATCCCTGCCAATATAAGTGATGAAATGTGTGAAAAATATATAAACTACCTTAAAGAAAAGTTAATTTTATGAATTTTTGAGAAGTCCTTCTATATACTTATTTGCCTTTTCAAGTAATTGGTCATTCCAAAATTTTGGAGGATTTAACAGATAAAGGTCAATATTTGAATAAATACCTTGATTTTCAACTATATATTTTTCATGAATTGAAATATCTTTTTCTCCATCCCATTCTACATATTTCCAGTTTTCAATATTTCTGTATATATGGTTATATAACTCAAAATCTATTGTTGCATCTGCTTCTATCCATCTTCCTTCTAAATAAACGACACAACTTACATGAATTGTTGGTTGACTAATCAACTCATAAATTTCTTCTGGAACAATAGGCAAAAAAACATCTTTTTTTATCAGATAAACTTTATATCCAGAATATATACCACAACTCCTTAAAAGTGATATTTGTAGATTTGATTTATTAAAACAGTTCCCATAGCCCCTTTTTAATGTCTCTGATGCTTTTCTATAAGAATAATCAAACCTGTATTTAATTTCATCCCTTACAAAATTAAAAATATCAATTGCTTTCTGTTTTTCAGAAAAACTATTTTTTGTCAGAAAAAAACTCTTCATTTTAATATCAGGACTATCTACATCACAAATTTTTGTTGGTAATAAATATTCTTTTTCCATAATTATATGATAAAATAAAAATTGAAAAGGAGGCAAGATGAGAAATGTTATCTTTTATATTTTTTTGCTCTTTCTTACAGGTTGCTTAATACATAAAAAGGAAAAAACTTTCCTTGATACTTCATATAGAGAGGAATTTATCAAAAATAATCCTGATATAAAAGCAGAATTGAAAGAGTCAATAATTAAAGGAGAAATACCACTTGGGATAGAGAAAAATGAAGTTGAAAAAATTCTTGGTAAGAATTATAAAATATATTATTCAAAAACAGGAATGATGGAAGTTTGGATATATGAAGAATATTATGTTGGTTTTGATAAAAATGGGAAGGTAATAAAATTTGGAATTTTAAAAGAAAAAAAGGAGGGAGGAAAATGAAAATCATACAGATTGGAGTTGGCGGTTTTGGTTCAAGTTAGCTTGATATAGTTATGTCTTCAAAAGAATGGGAAGTTGTTGCTATTGTTGATATTAATCAAGAAATTCTAAAAAAGAGTGTTGAAAAATATCCTTCTCTTGAAGGTAAAACATATACTTCTTTAAAAGATTGTTTGAAAAAAGTAAAAGCAGATGCACTTTTAAATGTTACTCCGCCTTCCTTCCATAAAGAAACATCTATTATTGCTTTAAAAGAAGGATTACATGTCCTTGTAGAAAAACCATTATCAGATACAATAAAAAATGCTGAAAAAATAGTTGAACAAGCAGAAAAATATGGAAGAAAAATAATGGTTAGCCAAAATTATAGATATAACAGAATTCCAAGAACCATAAGAAAAATTATTGAACAAGGAGAGATTGGAAAAATAAGTTGGTGTATTTTAAATTTTCAAAAAGGTCCAAGATTTGGTGGTTTCAGAGCAGAAATGCCTTTCCCTCTTTTAATTGATATGTCTATTCATCATTTTGACCTTTCAAGGTATTTACTTGGGACTGATCCAGTAAGTGTTTATGCGGAAAGTTGGAAACCACACTGGAGTTGGCTTAAAGGAGATCCATGTGTTTTTTTAATTTTTGATTTTGAAAAAGATATACATTTCAATTATTCAGGTAGTTGGGTAAGTGTTGGGAAAGATACTCAATGGCCTGGAATATGGGAAATATATGGAGATAAAGGAACTGTAATATGGGATAATCAAGGTATTAAAAAAGTTGTAGAAGGGAAGGAAGAAAATATTGAACCAATTACCCTTGAAAGAGAGGATAGATATCTCTCTTTATATGAATTTTATAGAAGTATAATTGAAGATAGAGAACCAGAGACAAGTGGTAAGGATAATCTTAAAAGTTTAAAAATGGTTTTTAAATCACTTGAATCAATAAAAAAAGGAAGAAAGGTTAATCTATAAATTCTTTTTCCTTATAAACAATTTTTCCTTTACTTATAGTTAATAAAACTTTTCCTTTTAATTTCCAGTTTAAAAATGGAGTATTTTTACTTTTACTTTTAATTTTATCTTCTTTATAAACCCATTCTATGTCAGGATCAAAAACTACTATATCAGCCCTTTTCCCCTTTTCAATTATTCCTCTTTCTAAATTTAAAATCTTTGAAGGTGAATAGGTGATTTTGTATAATATATCTTTCAATTTAATTCCATAATCAACAAGTTTAAGACATAATGGCAAAAATGTTTCAAATCCAATAATCCCAAAAGGTGCATTTTCAAATCCAGATTGTTTTTCCTCATAACTATGTGGTGCATGATCTGTTATGATACAGTCAATTGTTCCATCTTTTAAACCCTCAATCAAAGAAATTCTATCTTTTTCTGTTCTTAAAGGAGGAGAAACTTTTGCATTTGTATTGTAACCAGAAATGGCGTCTTCTGTTAATATTAAATGATGAGCAGTAACATCACAGGAAATATTTTTAAGAATTTTTTTAAATCTTCTAATTGATTCAACACTTCCCATGCAGGATAAATGAGTAATATGCAGAATACCACCAGTTAACTTTGCAATCCTTAAATCTCTTTCAACCATTATTTCTTCTGCTTCTGCTGGAATTCCAGGTAGTCCCATTTTTGTTGAAGTAAAACCCTCATTCATAACACCATTTCTTGCAAGATTTTCGTCCTCAGAATGCGATATAATCGGCTTTTTATGCAAAAGAGTATATTCTAAAGCCCTTCTCATAACATTACTATCCATAACACAATTACCATCATCTGAAAAAGCAATTGTGTTTTCTTCTATCATCTCAAAATATGGTGCAAGTTCTTTCCCTTTTCTATCTTTTGTAATCGCTCCAATTGGCAAAACTTCACATAAACTTTTTTCTCCTTTTTCATATACAAATCTTACACTTACTTTATTATCTAAAGGCGGGTCAGTGTTTGGCATACAGCAAATTGTTGTAAATCCACCACTTACTGCAGATAAACTTCCTGTATAAATTGTCTCTTCATCTTCTCTTCCAGGTTCTCTTAAATGGCAGTGTAAATCAACAAATCCAGGGGAAACAATTTTATTTTTACAATCAATTATTTTATAGTTTCTGGTAAAAATATTTTTTTTTATCTCTTTAACAACTCCATCTTCAATTAAAATATCAAATTCCCCTTCTTTTCCTGATTTTGGTTCTATAAGATAACCATTTTTTAATAATATACCCATTTAGCAAGATATTATATACTTTTTAAGCTCTTTGTCAAAACAATTTTTTATTTTATTTCTTTCTAAAGTGTTTATCAGAAAAATTTATATAAAAGTTCCAATCATATTCTGTTAAACCATGTTTACCTTCTCTAATATGATAACCAATTGTTCCCATTACAGGACTATTTAAATCTGGCATTTCATCACAGGGCAGACCTTCAAGATTAAAAAGTTTATATACTGGTTCTGCATTTTTTGTAGAAAGAAATTCTCCTTTTGGATCTGCCCATAAATCTTGGTCAGCACTCGCAATATAGACAGGCCTTGGAGCAATCAGAGAAATTAGCATATGTTGATCAAATGGTAAATCTTCTTCTTTTTCTTTGTATTTTTTGAAATTCTCACAAAACCAGTGTGGAAAAACCTCATTTATAATTTTTAATGTTTCTCCAAATCTTCTCCTACTTAAAGCAGCACCACCACATCCGGAATTATTTGATATCACGATTGCAAAACGTTCATCTTGTGCACCAGCCCACAATGCTGTCTTTCCAAGACGACTATGACCAACAACTACAACTTTTTTTGAATCAATATCTTGGTCTGTCTCAAAATAGTCCATTATCCTACTCAATCCAAATGCCCATGCTGAAATTGCACCCCATGCATCAAGCGGTCTTTTCTCTCCAAAAAGATGGTTAAAGGCACCAAACACACCATACTGATAACAATTTTTTATATCAGGTAGAATATCTCCATAGTAAGCAGTTGCCACTCCATAACCTCTTGAAATTATATTTCTTACTGGTATCGTTTTTGAATGTGAACCTCTTGTATTTTCTTCTGGCATATACTGACAAGCATTTTCTCTATCCCACTCTAAATTTATTGGTATGGCTTTTTCTTCTGTTATAGTATGGTTTCCATAAAAATGTAAAAGTGTGAAAATCGGGACAGGGCTTTCAAAATTGTTCGGAATATATATCAGTAAATTGAAATAAGGGATTTCTTTTTTTGTAAAAAAAATTTTTATCTGTTTACGCGTTGCAATTCCACCAAGAGCATTTTTTTCAATATCAAAGATTTCATATCTGAAACAATCTAATTTTTCTAATGGTGGTCTTCCATACATATAAGTTCTGAAAAGTTCAAGTATTTCTGGTCTTCTTTTTTCTATCCATCCCTTAACATCTGTAACTTTAGTCCCATCAAGGCATAAAAGTGGGTCTGGAAGAGAATACTCTGGAACAAGTTCCTCATCATAAATTGCACCAAAAACATCATTCTCCCTCAACTTTTTAACAAGTTCAGG
>JAMWCA010000032.1 GCA_023819545.1 Candidatus Omnitrophota bacterium | reverse complement strand
TTTTATTTCTACAATCTGTTCTGGTCTAAAAGGTGGTATTTCTTTTACAAAAAAATCATCCATTATCGCTCCAACTATATTAGAATACTTTTTCTTCAATTCAATTATCCTTTCAATTTCTCCTTCATGGTAAGTTCCACCTGCTCCAACAACACTCCATATAACCTTTTTCAAACCCTTAAAACTTTCTGCATAAAATTCATATTCTTCTGGCTCTGGTTTTCCAAATTCTCTTACAAAGATTATGTTTTCAATCCCTAAATATTTGCAAGCATCAACTGGAGTAATTTTTGAATCCTTTGGTAATCCCCATCTATTATTCTGCATCCCTTCTTTATGCGCCCATAAATAAATTTTTTCTCTCATATCATTCCCCCCTCTCTTAATAAATCTGTCAAGATTTATTTTTCTTTTTTATTTTCTTTTAAGTTTTTAAAGAGGTTTTAATTTATATTCTATTCTACCCTCTTTTAAAAAATAAGTATGTGTATAAGTAAAGGAGGCAATAAAATTATAAAGGATGTAATTTTTTAAAAAAGACAAGTGCTGTAACGGAATTGGAGAAAAAAATCAGATAAGAAGAATTTTTGTGCTAAAAAATTTATTTTATCTAATGATTTTAAGGGAAACTAAAAAGAAAATTTTATTCTTTTATCAAGAACGGGGATGGTATTTTTTATAGATTTCTTTTATTTTTTTTCTGTTTAAGTGAGTATATATTTCAGTTGTTGATATTGATTTGTGCCCAAGCAATTCCTGAACAACTCTTAAATCTAAACCTCTTTCAAGTAAATGAGTAGCAAAAGTATGTCTTAATGTGTGTGGTTTAACATTTTTCTCAATTCCAGCATATTTTGCATATTTTTTTACTATCTTCCAAACACTCTGTCTTGATATTTTTTTATTTTGAGCATTAACAAATAAATACTCACTCATATCTTTTTTTTCGCTTAAATATCTTTTTAAAATTTCAATAGTTTTCTTGTTTAAAAGACATATTCTTTCTCTATCACCTTTACCTTTAACTTTAATAAAAGCATTTTCTAAGTCAAGAGCGTTTATTCTCAAATTACAAAGTTCAGAAATTCTTAATCCAGAACTGTAAAATAATTCAAGAATTGCCAAATTTCTTAAATGTTTTCTTGAAATTTTATCTAAATTTAATAGTTTTTCAACTTCTTCTTCTGTTAAAACTTCAGGTAATCTTTTTTCTATTTTAGGGCTTTCAATATTTATTTCCGAATTTTTAACCCATCCTCTCGCTATAAGAAATTTATAAAAGTTTCTCACTCCAGATATTATTCTTACTATACTTGTTGAAGAGTAATTCTTCCTTTTTAAAAAAATTATGAATGAAGTGAAGGTTTCAAAATCTATTTTATTAAAACTAATCTTTTTTTCTTCTATAAAATTTTTAAATTTATAAAGGTCATTTCTGTATGCACAAGCTGTATTTTGTGAGAGGTTTTTTTCAATAAGTAAATGGTCAATAAATTTATCCATCAATTGTTCAAATCTCATTTATTCATCCTTTCTTTTACAAGTTGTTCAAATTCTTGTTCTGAAATGATTTTTACTCCAAGTTGCTGTGCTTTCTGTAATTTTGAACCTGGTTCTTTTCCACAAATAAGATAATCTGTCTTTTTTGAAACAGAATCAGTTACTTTCCCACCAAGTTTTTTAATATAATTTTGTATCTCATTTCTTGAATAATTTTCCAATGTCCCAGTGATTACAAATGTCAATCCAGACAAAATATCCTTTTTTTCCTCTAATTTCTCTTTTTCCATTTTTACGCCTGCTTTCTTTAATTTTTCTATAACTTTAAGATTTTCCTGATTTGAAAAAAACTCAACTATGCTTTCTGCCATTATAGGTCCTATTTCTGAGATTGATGATAACCTTTCAATTGTTGCATCTTTAAGTTGATCTATAGAATTAAATTCGTCAGCAAGAATTTCACTCGCATGAATTCCTATGTGCCTTATTCCAAGAGCATATATAAGATTCGCAAAAGGTCTTGTTTTACTCTTTTCAATTGCATTAAGTAAATTTTTAACAGATTTGTCTCCCATTCTTTCTATATTTATCAGATCTTCATATTTTAGATAGTATATGTCTCCATAATCTGAAAGTAAGCCATTATCAACAAAAATATTAACCCACTTTTCTCCAAGTCCTTCTATATCCATTGCGTCTCTTGAAGCAAAATGGATAATTCTTTCTTTCACCTGTGCAGGACATCTTATGTTAGGACATCTTATTGCAACTTCTTCAACATCCTTTACTACTTTACTCCCGCATACAGGACAGAATTCAGGGATAGGAATATCCTTTTCCTTACCAGTTCTTGCTTCTGGAATTACTTTTACAACTTTTGGAATTATCTCTCCGCTTTTTTCAACAAAAACTCTATCCCCTATTTTTACACCAAGCCGTTTAATTTCATCAAAATTATGTAATGTTGCTCTTGAGACTGTAGTTCCACTTACAATAACTGGCTCAAGTATTGCAACAGGTGTTAATGTCCCTGTTCTTCCTACTTGAACTATCACATCTTTTACAACTGTTGAAACTTGTTCAGGTGGAAATTTATATGCAACTGCCCATCTTGGACTTTTAGTAGTTGTTCCTAATGTTCTCTGTAAATCAAGTGAATTAACTTTTATAACCATTCCATCTATATTGTAAGGTAAAGAAAATCTCTTTTCTTGCCATTCATTACAATATTCAATAACCTGTTCAATATTTTTACAAAGTTTTCTATATGGACTTATTGGAAAACCAATATCTTTAAGGAAATTTAAAACTTCCCAATGAGTTTTTAGACCATTATTGAGAAAACCTTGATATATAAAAATTTGAAGATTTCTTTGAGCAACAATCTTAGGGTCAAGAAGTTTTAAAGAGCCAGCAGTAGCATTTCTTGGATTTGCAAATAAGACCTCCCCTTTTTCTTTTCTTTCTTCATTCAATTTTTCAAAATCATCCTTCCTCATATAAACTTCTCCCCTGACTTCAATAGGTTGATTATACTTGATTGTTAAAGGTAATGTTTTTACTGTTTTTAAATTTTCTGTTATATCATCTCCTCTAAATCCATCTCCTCTTGTAACTCCAAAAATAAATTTACCATTTTCATAATGCAAAGAAACTGCAACTCCATCATATTTTAGTTCAACAACATAGTCAATATTTTTAACATCAGCCATTCTTTTTACTCTATCATCAAATTCACGTAATTCATCTGCTGAATAGGTATTATCCATACTTAACATTGGAATTCTATGTGCAACTGTTCTAAATCCTTCTAATACCTGCCCCCCTACTCTTTGAGTTGGAGAGTTTGGTAATTTATACTCTGGATATTTTTCTTCAAGTTCAACAAGTTCTTTATATAACTGGTCATATTCATAGTCACTTATCACAGGGTTATTCTCTACATAATACATATAGTTGTAATAATCAATAAGTTTTACAAGTTCTTCTATCCTCTCCTTTGGACTTTTATTCCCAGCCATATAAAAACCTCCTTTTTACTTCTATTTACAAAGATAATTTAATTTTTTCAAAGTTTCAAACTTGTCTTTATCTTTGATTTTTGCCTTCTCTATTATTTCTTTTAAAAAACTTATTGTTCTATCATAGTTTTTTATGTCAAGTGGATATGGGTGACCGTCTTTACCACCAAAGGCAAAAGAAAACTTTGCAGGGTCATTAAATGAAACAAAATCTCCATAAATAACTTCTGATATTAAACATAATGCCCTTAATGTTTTTATCCCTATATTTTCTGTTAAGATAATATCTGAGAAAGAATTTATTTCTTTCTCTTTTAATTTGCAGAAGTTTTTATACAATCTTTCTATATCAAATTTACTCTCTACATAGTGGTGGGAAGGAAGAATAAGTTTTTTATCTGTATTGAAAATTGAAAGAGATTCGTTTTGAATACTTTTAATTTCCTTTATTAATTTATCAGGGTTTTCTAAATTTAAAAATTCAATTATATTATTTTGAAGTTTTTCACAATTTTTATCAACTAAATTTAAAACATTTTTTTCTTTTTTCATTGAAATAATTCCTGAATGGGGGTCAATAATAAATTTTTTATCCTTAGAATTTGTCGTTTTATTGAACCAATGATATCTTCTTGCATATCTTGTGTTTGTATTCATTCCTTGTTGTATTACTGCCCAATTCCCATTTCTGTCAATAAAGATAGTATGATGATAAAGACGATATCCATCCTGAATACAGTTATTATCAATTTTACTTGTTAGTTTTGAAATAAGGATATAGTTTTCTTTCTTTTCAATAAATTTATTATTTTCAATTTCTTTAGGAGTTAAAAGTCCATTTTTCCCTTTCCCACCAAAAATAAAAACTCCATATTCAGGATTCTTATTAAAAACATCTTTTAAAGCATGACAAACTGTTGTAGTAACACCTGACGAATGCCAGTCAAATCCTGAAATACAACCAAGAGCTTGGAAATAAATAGGATTAGAAAGTCGCTTCAAAAATTCTTCTGTTCCAAACTCAAAAATTATTATTTTCCCTATTTCAAAAAGTATCTTTTTCTGTCTTTCAAAAAGGTATTTTGGTGCTACTCCATAATGTAAAGGCAATTCAACTATATTTCTTTCCATATTTTATAGTTTAAAACTCTAATAAAAAAATGTAAAATTTTATAGATGGAAAATTTAATAAATATATACAGCAAAATCTATAAAATTAAAAAAGATGAATTTGAATTTAAAAATTATATAAAAAAAGTTTATTTATTTAATGAAATCAGAAAAGTTGCAATTTTATTTCTTCCCATTAACTGCGCTTCTTTTTTAATTATTTTACCTGGAGCAGGTTATAATGAGAAAACACATAAGTTACTTTTCAAAAATTTTCAGTATTTATTAAAAAATAATATTGGAATATGTATTTACATTTTAAATGAGTGTGATTTGAATAGACAAGACGATGTTTTTTTTGAATATTTTAAAGAAAAGATTGGAGAAATTAGAGGTCTTGTTAAATATGCAAAAGACGAATTAAAAATAGATGATATAAATCTTTTAGGGATAAGTTTTGGAGGGATAATTGGTTTTATTGTTACAGCATTAGAGGAAGATATCAAAAAATCTATTTTTCTTATCTCTGGTGTAAATTTAGAATTTATCACATGGAAAAGTTTACTTCGTTTTAAATTAAAAAAGGACTGTAAAAGAAATGTTTGTAGAAGAATGCATAAAATTTACAGAAATCTAATAAAAAATAATCTTTACGATGAAATTTTAAATCTTCCAAAAAAGTGTTTTCTTTATGAACCTATAACATATTTGAACAATCTAAGAGATAGAAAAATTTTAATGATAAATGGAATTTTTGATATGATAGTGCCATTTTACTGTGTTTGGGAAGTTAAAAATTGGTTAAAAAATGTAAAGATTTTATGGTATCCTTCAACTCATTTAACTTTTAGATTTTTCTTTCCTCTCATAAAAAAGAGGGTTTTAAATTTTATTAAAAATGGAAATACATACAGGAATTGATATAATTGAAATTGAAAGATTTAAAAAGGCCTATGAAAAATATAGGGAAAAATTTCTAAAAAAAATTTTTTTCAATGATGAACTTAAATTGTTAAAAGAAAATCTTATAAAACTTTGTATTTCATTTTCATTAAAAGAGTCAATTTGGAAGGCATTACCAGAAAAAACTCAGCAAAAGTTACTTTTCAAAGATATAAAAATTGGATGGAAAGAAAATAAGCCATTTTTGTTAAAAAAAATAAGAAATTATAAAATCTTATTTTCTTATTCAATAAATGAAAATTATGTAATTACTTTTGTTTTATTGATTGAGCCCTGAATTGACAATCAATTGATATGTGTCAAAAGCAATTCTTAATTCTTCATTTGTTGGAATAACAAAAACTTTAACTTTGGATGAATCTTTGCTTATTTCTCCTTCTTTCCCCACAATCTCTTTATTTTTTTCTAAATCTAAAATAATTCCAAAAAGTTCCAGATTATCAAGAGATTTTTCTCTTACAAGAGGAACATTTTCTCCAATACCTCCTGTAAAAATAATAGAATCAACTTTCCCAAGTGCAGCCATATAACTACCAATATATTTTTTTAACCTGTAACAAAACATATCAATTGCTAAAGTGACCTTTTCTTCTTTATTATAAAGAGGCAATAAATTCCTAAAATCATTTGAAATTTCAGAAACTCCAAGTAAACCACTTTTTTTATTTAATATTTCACTAACTTCAGAAACATTTAAATTTAGTCGTTCTAAAAAATAAAGAATAACTCCAGGGTCTATATCCCCAGGTCTTGTCCCCATAATTAAACCTTCAAGAGGAGTCAGTCCCATACTTGTATCAAAAGACCTTCCATTTTTAACTGCTGTTATACTACATCCATTCCCAAGATGACAAGTAATTGCATTTATTTCATATTTACCTTTTCCCATAATTTCAGATGCTCTTCTTGCAACATACCTATGAGAAATTCCATGGAAACCATATTTTCTTATTTTATACTTTTCATAAAAACTATAAGGAATTGCGTAAAGATTGGAAACTTTTGGCAATGTAGTATGAAAAGCAGTATCAAAAGCAGCAACTTGAATAGATTTAGGGAAAATTTTAATACATCCTTTTATTCCTGATAAATTATGTGGATTATGTAATGGTGCAAGAAAAATGTAATCTTCAATTTTTTTTATCACATCTTGGTCTATTATAACGCTTTTCTCAAAACCTTCACCACCATGAACAACCCTATGACCAACTCCTTTTATTTCTTCAATATTTTTTATTTCATTTTCAAGAAGTGTATTTGCAATAAGTTCAAGACCAACTTGATGGCTGTCTATTTTTATTTTTTTTTCTAATTTTGTTTTCCCAATATATTTAAAAATAGAAATTTCTTCTCCAATTTTTTCCACACTTCCATAAGAAATAAGGTTCTCGTCTGGCATCTCAAATAACTTAAATTTTATAGATGAACTTCCACAATTAATAACTAATATTTTCATTTTTAAAGATATTTTTTAATAAACTCAACTGCATCTTTAACTGTTTTTACTTCAAGTGCTTTTTCCTCATCCATCTCTATTCCAAATTCTTCTTCAAATGCAGCAACAAGTTCCAAACTTTGAACACTTTCTGCACCAAGGTCTTCTACAAATCTATCTGTAACTTCTATCTTATCTTTATCAATACCAAGAACTTCTGAAATTACTTTTTTTACCCTTTCCATTATTTCAGTATCATTCATATTACCCTCCTATTTCAAACTTTTTCTGCTTTTTTCTATATATGTTTTCCTTTCTGTTTCTGTCATTTCATAAACTTTTCTAATTACATTTTCTTCTTCTTTTAAAAGTTCTCTATCTCTCCTTTCCATTGAAATTTTTACTGTTTCTAAAGAATACTCAAGTCCATAGCCCTTCATAAATTTTCCATTTACATACCAGATAAACGAAGGAAAATATTTAGGAAGTATATTGTTTGCTGTTATATTACACATTATGCCTACAACTGTTCCTGTATTGAAAAGTGTTCCAATACTTGTTTTCGTATGATCTCCAATAAAAGAACCAACTTTTAATTGACCTGTATCTACTGGTTTCCCTCTCAAATAAACACTCACATTAGAATAATCATTTTTTAAATCACTATTAGTTGTTAAAGCACCAAGATTTACAAATTCTCCTACATAACTATGTCCTATAAAACCATCATGATATTTATTGGAATAGGAATGAAAAATGCTTTCTTCAACTTCTCCACCAATCCTACAAACTGGCCCAAAACTATTTCCTTCCCTTATTTTTGCTCCAGGCATTATCTGTGTTTTTTCTCCTATATATGAAGGACCAATGATTACTGAAAAAGGAAAAATCTTAACTCCTTCATTTATGTATACAGGTCCTTCATTTACATCAATAACAACAAAAGGATAAATTTCTGCCGTAGAAGCAATAAAAACATTTTTTTCTGAACCATAAATACATGCTTTATCAGAAAATTTTCCAAAAATCCCTATTTTATTCAATTTTTTAAATTCAAACTTTATCAATTCTGAGTTATAATGAACCAAATCCCAAGGAAATTTAATAATCGTAAAATTTGTCTGTTCTGTTTTTAATTCAGTTAATAAAATCTTTAAAAATTCATTTATTTCACCATTCCAATATTTATTTACATTTTCTTTTTTCACTAATCCATATACAATCTCATTATCTTTCAAATATAATTTTTCCTCGCTCAAATCCAGTTTAATTTCTCTGTCAATTAACCATCTTCCATTTATAATTAAAACATCGTCTTTTAAAAAATCTTCTTCATTCACTTTAAAATTAAACTTTTTCTTGCAAAAATCTTTTAAATAATCTCTCACAAATAAATTCACTTCTCCATCAGGTAAAATAGAAATAATTTTCTCTAAGATTGAATTAAAACCACATCTCAATTCAAAAACTGCCTTTAAATAAGAAATAGGTGTAAAATTAATCCAATTTTCGTCTTCATAAATTAATATTTTCATATTAACCCCTTTTTAATTCATTAAACAAGTAATAACAGTTGTAATAATTATATCTTTTACTTTTGCACCTCTTGACAAATCACTCACTGGTTTTGCAAATCCTTGAAGAATAGGTCCATATGCTTGAGCATTTGCTAAATATTGAGTTATTTTATAAGCAATATTACCTGAATTTAAGTCAGGAAAAATTAAAACATTTGCTTTACCGGCAACAGGTGAAAATTCCTTTATTTTCCTTTTTGCCACATCTTCATTTATCGCTGAATCAACTTGAAATTCTCCATCAATATCAAACTCTTTATTTTTTTCTTTGGCTATTTTCACTGCCTTTTGAACTTTTTCAACCGAAGGATGAGAAGCAGAACCTTTTGTTGAAAAAGATAAAAATGCAATTTTAGGATTAGTTCCAATTAATTTTTTATAATTTATTCCTGTTGTTATCCCTATTTCTGCAAGTTGATTTTCATCAGGTAAAATATTAACTGCACAATCTGCAAAAAAATAAATTTTCCCATCAGACAAAACCATAATAAAAAAACTTGAAATTGTCTTTATACCTTCAAAATATCCGACTGTCAACGCTGCTGCTTGAATAACATTTGCAGTTGTATTTGCTGCACCTGCAACCATAGAATCACAAATACCTGTATTAACAAGTAAGCCACCAAAAATAAGAGGTCTCTTTACTATTTTTTCTGCAATATTTTTATTTATGTTCTTTCTATTTTCACAATATTTTTCTACAAGAGTATTAAAAAGTTCTGAATTTTCTGGTTCAATTATTTCTATCTGTTGAAGATTTGAAATCCCAAGGTTTTTTCCAATTTCGTAAATTTTTTCTTTTTTCCCGATAAGAACAGGAAATACTATCTTTTCTTTTAACAATTCAGAAGCAGATAATAAAATTCTTTGATCTTCACCTTCTGGAAAAACGACTTTTTTATTCAATCCCTTAACTTTTTCAATAAATTCCTGTATTTTATCCATTTTTAAAATAATTTTAATCCTATCCTTTTCTCCGCTTCATAAACAAATTTATAATATTCTTTTCTTTTTAACTCGCTTGCTGCTTCTTCGTCTAAAATAACAGTTACTTTGGGATGTAATTGTAATACAGAAGCGGAAATCTGAGAAGTTATTGGACCTTCAATCGCTTTTGCAACAATGCTGGCCTTTTTCTTACCATTTGCAAGAAATATAATTTCTCTTGCTTCAAGTATAGTTCCTACTCCCATTGTAATAGCAAATCTTGGGACATCTTCAATTTTCTCAAAAAATCTTGAATTATCTCTGATTGTTTGTTCATCAAGAGCGACTAATCTTGTCCGTGAATTAAGAGAAGACCCTGGTTCGTTAAAACCAATATGTCCATCCCCTCCAATTCCAACGACTTGTAAATCAATCCCCCCTGCCTTTTTAATCATATCTTCATAACTTTCACAATATTGTTCTATTTTTTCAATAGGCACTTTCCCATCAGGAAGGTGAGTATTCTCTTTTTTTATATTTATGTGGTTAAACAAATTAACATCCATAAAATATCTATAACTTTGAGGATGTTCAGGCGAAAGACCATAGTATTCATCAAGGTTAAAAGTAATAACTTGTGAAAAATCAAGTCCTTCTTCTTTATGCATTCTAATAAGTTCTTTATATAATCCAACAGGAGTACTACCAGTCGCAAGTCCTAAAACACAATTTGCTTTTTTTTGTATTAAATTTTTAATTATTTCTGCCGCCTCTTTACTCATTTCTTCATAATTCTTCTTTATTATCACTCGCATCTTCCCTCCTCTTTTTATTCTTAAAACTTTCACCTAATTGCTTAAGACCTAAAGAAATTTTTCTATTTTCTGGGTCTATTTCAAGTACCATAACTTCAACTTTCTGTCCTTTCCTTAAAACTTCTGATGGATGCTTAATTGGAGTGTCTGAAATATTTGAAATATGTAAAAGACCATCTATCCCTTTTTCTAATTCTATAAAGGCACCAAAATCTGTTATGTGATAAACTTTACCTGAAATAACGCTCCCAACAGGATATTTTTTCTCAATTTCTGGCCATGGATTTGGTTCAAGCTGTCTTAAACTAAAAGAAATCTTTTTTCCATCTTTTTTAACATCTATAACTTTAACTTTCAATGTATCTCCTGTTTTTACAATTTCCGATGGATGTTTAATTCTTCCTGTCCACGAAAGCTCAGATATATGAAGAAGACCTTCAACTCCTTCTTCAAGTTTAATAAATACACCATAATCTGTGATATTAACAACTTTACCTTCAACTATTGAAC
>JAMWCA010000031.1 GCA_023819545.1 Candidatus Omnitrophota bacterium | reverse complement strand
TTGAGATAAAGATAGACGGAATTTTTATATCTGCAGGACAAAAACCAAATACAGAATTTTTAAATGGAATTTTAAATACAGATGAAAATGGATTTATAATAGTTAATGAAAGAATGGAAACGAATATCCCTGGTATTTATGCCTGTGGCGATGTAATTAAAAAATCATTATATCAAATAATAACCGCTTGCAGTGAAGGTATGATTGCTGCCTATTTTGCTGAAAAATATATTGAAAAATTATAAGTTAATATAAAATTCCTCAGGTTTGAGTGAATCAAATTTAAAATTTTTATTAATTAAAAATTTTCTTATATCAAGACAAAGATGGCATTTATTAATATAACCATCTTTTCTCTTATACCCAAGACCTTCTGCCCATAAAAGAAACTTGTAAATATCACTTGTAAGAAAATCTAAAATTTTGTCGTTTATGAACATTCTATCCTCTAAAATTTTTTTATAATTTCCAAGTGTAATTCCAGAACAGAAACTTGGGATATAATTTCCATAAAGGTCAATGTGGATATGATGTGGATTTAAAAATTCAGCAATACAATTTGCTCCTTTAAACTTTTCTGGACTATATTTACAAAACCATCTCTCAAGTGTATATAAACACTTTCCCTTAGGAACAAGATAATTACCTAAAAACTTAACAAATTTTTCTTGTCCGATTATTTCAACAGATTTTTCAAAACTAAGAGTTTCAGTAATATTATTTTCTTTAACTAATCTATATCCATTTAATGTATAAAAACTAACATTTTCAGGGCCAAAAATCTTTAAACTTACTTCCATTGCATTTTCAAAATTTTTAATAGGAACCTTATAAACATAAAAAATTGAAAAACTTAACATAATAGAGTTTAATCCATTTTGTTTTAATCTCCTTAATATTTCTTCTGCTTTTTCTTTATCTTTTGCCCAATAACAATTTGTCTCAACAAAAAATGGTATTTCAAAATTTCTACATATTTTTACTACTTCAATTAAAAGTGGTAAATTTATAAATGGTTCTCCACCTGTTAAATGCAAAGAAACAAAATTTGGAATTTTTTCTAAAGTTTTTAAAATATCTAAAACCTTTTCAATCTCAATCCAACCTTTCCAATTTCCTCTACAATTGTATAGACAATGAATACAAGATAGATTACATTGATATGAAAGTATTAAACCACCAGAATAAGGCAAAGGTATCTTCATTTTATATGAAGAAAATTTTTAAGTATTTTTTTACCTTCTTTTGTTAGTATTGATTCTGGATGAAATTGAACTCCAAAAATTTTATATTCTTTATGTCTTATACCCATTATTTCTTGATCATCAGTCCATGCAGTTATCTCAAGACAATCTGGTAAAGTTTCTCTTTCTATAACAAGTGAATGGTATCTTGTAACAACAAATGGGTTTTCTATATCTTGAAATATTTCTTTTTGATTATGATAGATTAAAGATGTTTTCCCATGCATAAGTTTTTTAGCATAAGTAATTTTTCCACCAAAAACATATCCAATACACTGATGTCCAAGACAGACCCCAAGTATGGGGACCTTATCTTTAAATCTTTCTATTATTTCGCAAGAGATTCCTGCATCTTCTGGCCTTTTAGGTCCAGGAGAAATAACAATTCTATCAAATTTTAATTTTTCAGCTCTTTTAATTGTCAATTTATCGTTCCTGTAAACAACAATTTTTTCCCCAAGTTCTCCAAAGTATTGAACAAGGTTGTATACAAAAGAATCATAGTTATCTATCATAAGTATCATTTTTATATCCTTTTTGATAATTTATATGCTTCAATAAGTGCTTTTGCTTTATTTTTTGTTTCCCTATATTCATTTTCAGGGATTGAATCAGCAACAATTCCTGCTCCTGCTTGAATATATATTTTATTTTCTTTTACAATAAATGTTCTTATTGTTATACAGAAATCCATACTACCATCTAAACTAAAATAACCCACAGCACCTGCATAAGGACCTCTTTTTATCTTTTCTATCTCTTCTATAATTTCCATTGCTCTTATTTTTGGTGCTCCTGTAACTGTTCCTGCTGGAAAAGTAGCATTGAATAAGTCAACAACACTCTTATTCTTCATTAATTTACCCTTTACATTTGAAACAAGATGCATAACATGCGAATATTTTTCTATTTTCATTAATTCAGTAACTTCAACACTACCTAAATAACAAACTCTCCCAAGGTCATTTCTCGCAAGGTCTACAAGCATAATATGTTCTGCCTTTTCTTTTTCATCATTTAATAATTCCTTTTCAAACCTCTTCTCCTCATTTTCATCTTTTCCCCTTGGTCTTGTCCCAGCAATTGGCCTTACTATAGCAGTTTGTTCTTTAAGTTTTACAAGAATTTCAGGAGAAGAACCAATTAGCTTTAATTGCCCAAGTTCAAGATAAAACATATATGGAGAAGGATTTAAACTTCTCAAGCCCCTATAAATCCTAAATGGTTCAACATCTATTTCTTTTTCCCATCTTTGAGAAATGACTGTTTGAATTATATCCCCTTCATATATATACTTTTTAACTTTTTCAACACTTTTTATAAATTCTTTCTTCTTAAAGTTGCTTTTAAACTCATCTTGATTTTCTTGAAATTCCCTTTCAATTGGTTTGAAAGGTTTAAAGATTTCATTTGTAAAACTTAAAATTGTTTCTCTTCCATTATCGTAAATCTGTTTTAATGACTCATCACTTTCTATAAATACATTCACAATTAAGAAAAATTTTCTTTTAAAATGGTCAAAAATTATTAATTTTTTTGGAAAGAAAAAAATAAAATCTGGAAGAAAAAGGTCGTCTTTGCTTATCTCTGGTAATTTTTCTATATTTCTCACATAATCATAAGAAACAAAACCTACAAACCCACCAGTAAAAGAAGGAAGTGATTTAATTTTAAAAGTTTTATATTTTCTTAAAAAATCTTCCATTACTTTCAAAGAGGATTTTTTTTCTAATTTTTCTACTATTCCTTTTGTATAATCAATTATTTCAACTTTCTCATTCTTCCCTTTAATTATTATCTCTGGATATGTCCCGATAAAAGAATATCTACCTATTTTTTCTTCCTGTTCCGCACTTTCTAAAAGAAAATTATAACTACCTTTTGCAATTTTTAGAAAAGAAGAAACAGGCGTTTCAAAATCAGCGACAAATGATGTATAAAAGGGGACAACTTTTACCCTCTTACTTAAATTTTTAAATTTTTCAAAGTCAGGATATATTTCCATTTTTATAATACCTGTTCATAAATTATTTTCCATTCACTATTTCTTTTTACAAAATAAAGAATTTTTCTTGTTTTTGAAGAGAAATTGTCCGAAATATAATTTTGTTTGAAAAAAGCAACTGCCAAAGTCCCAATTTTCTTTTCTCCATATGGTAAAATCATAAGATCAGATATTTCAACTTTTATATATTTTTTGTTTTTATTTATTCTTTCTTTGTATAACTTCCATTGATTTTTATTTTTTCCATCAGTTAAAAATTCATTGTCATAAAATCTTATATATTCATCTATATTCTTACTTTCCCATGCAGTTTTCCAATTATCAACTATCTCTTTTATCTTTTTAAAGTCGTTAAACTCGTTAAACTCTTCATTTTTCCCTATATAAATAAGTGTCTCTCCTACTTTAACATATTGCATTATCTCTTTCATATCTTTATCATTAACAACAATGCATCCTTCACTATTGTATGGTGGTCTCTCAATAGGTGTAGCATGTAACCATATCCCATCTCCATCTTTATTTAATCTTATATCTATTGGATTAGGATAATTTAGAGGGAAAGCACAGATTCCATATTTCGGGAGCAACTTAGGCGGTTCAATCTTTGAAATTAAAAGATATGCACCTTCTGGTGTCCTTTTATCCCCTTTTTTCTCTTTATCCCCTCTTTCTTCTCCTGTCGTGCATTTATATTCTTTTAATACATTAAATCCAAATCCATCAAATGAAACAATGTATAACTTCTGATGTTCTTTTGAGACAGCAATAAATGTATAAGGTGACAATCCCTCTATTTTTTCTCTTTTTACTATTTTTTCAACTTTTTTTACTTCTTCAATTTTCTTCTCTTCTTTCTTTGCAGTTAAACTTTTTATCTTTTCTCTTTCTATATTAGCCATTTCTTTGTCATTCTCAATTAAATATATTTTTAGTAGAATTTTATGAAGAGAAATATCATCTGAAATTTTAAGTCCTTCATCAATATATTGTTTTGCCTTTTTGTAATCTCCTTTATTAAAATGATAAATAGAAAGATAATAAAAAAGTGAAACATCTTTTAAATTATAACTATATGCTTTTTCAAGAGCAGAGAACCCCTCTTCGTTTCTATTAATTCCTATTAATAACTTACCAAGATTATACCAGTAAATTGGATTTTGAGGAGAAAGTTCTGTTGCAATATAATAAAGATTAATTTTTTCTATTATATTTTTACTTCCCTCAATTCTTTTTTCTATATATGAAAGAGCGTTTTTTCTTTCTGTTTCTTTTAAGGAAATATCAAGTAGTAATTCGTATACCTTTATCTTTAAATTTAATTCCTGAAAAATCAAAGCCAATTCTATCTTTGCCTCAGTTTTACCTATAGTCCCTTCTAAAATTTTTTTGTATTCCTCAATTATTTCGTAATTATTTGGGTCTTGTTTTATTGCTTTTTTGTATTCTTCAAGAGATAATTTAAAATATCTCCTTGCCCTTTCTTGGTGTTTTGATATTAAAAATGGCTCACTTTCTTTAATAAAAATAAAGTAAAAAATGATAAAAAAAAAGATTTTTTCTCTTTTCATTCAATGATTATCGCTTCAACAGGGCAACTTTCAGCTGCCTCCTTTACTTTTTCTTCTAATTCAGGTGGAACATTAGCAAGTTTCACTGTTGAAACTGTTTCACCCATTTCAAAAACTTCAGGACAAATATCTACACATAATCCACACCCTGTGCAAAGGTCTCCGTCAATTCTTACTTTCATCTTTCCTCCTTCCTTTTTTTAAAGATATTAATTTTAATTTTTTTAAAAATTCTGTCAAATTTTACTGGGGGAATAGGACTCGAACCTATACGCCGGGATCCAGAGTCCCGTGTCCTACCATTAGACGATCCCCCAGTTTAATCTTTTTTCCGCAAAACTATTTTGTAATCTTTGTCTTTTTTACTAAGAATAATATGCCCTTCCCTTGCAAGCCAACCCAATCCCATTATAAGTAAATCTCTATCTCTTCCTGTTATCTCAATCAATTTTTCTAAAGTAGTTTCATTATATTTTTCAAGATACTGCCATATTTCTCCTGCAACTATCCCAATTTCTGTTATCATCTTCCCTCCTTGATTTTTTTATTTTATCATTTTTCTCCCTTTTTGTGAAGAGTTTTACATCTTGGACATCTACTTATATCTTTACTTCTGCTATCAACATATTCATAGAAACATAATGGACAAATCCAAAAAGTATCTTCTTTTTTTATTCTTATATATTTTGTCTTTTTTTCTAAAATAAACCACATAAATAAAATACAAACGCTTATAATCAAATAAATTGTTGCAGCAAGGTCAATAGGTATTTTTATCATTTAAGTTTAAAAATTAATGTTATAATCCCCCAAACATCCTTATCCGTTTTAGCTGGTTCAAATAGCCAATTTCTAAATTTCGTTTCAGCATAAAAATCAATATCAGGATTACCTGAAGAAAAGATTATTTCTGTATTTGAAACTTTACCATCAGGATTAACCCAGAATTTTATTTTAACCTTCCCCTCTATCCCTTTTTTTTGTGCTAATAATGGATAATCAATTTTTTCCTTATATAAAATTTTTCTTGTTCCTGCCGGACCTTCAATAGTAACTTCTGATGAACTTTCTTGCCCAATATCTAAAATAGGGATTGGTAAAGTATTTATTTCAAATTTTTCTACTTTTTCAATGTCAAGCTCAAGTTTTATAGGTGTTATATATTGTTCTTGAGAAACTGCTTCTTTTGAAGTAATATTTAAAGAAGACAGGTCTTTTTCAGATTGAACTTTTTGTATTCCTATATTTTCTGTTATTTTTTTTGAAATTAAGATATCTCTCTTTTGTGTTTTTTTTGTTTCTGATGAGGGATAAATTAAAATTTCTATAGGTTTTGCTCTTTTTAATGATGAGGGGAGAATAATAGAAAAAATAGATAAACCAAAAAAATGAAGAAATAAACTTACAAAAAATGCTTTTAAAAAAATATAATTTATTTTCATTTTAAAATTCTGGTAATGTTGCTACTGCAATTCTTTCTATTCCACATTTCCTAGCTTTATCCATAACACTTACAATCACTCCATGTTTTGCATCTTTATCACCTTTTACAATTAGGATTATATTTTCTTTCTGGTCTTTTATTTCTTCTCTCAAATTTTTTTCAAAATCTATTAAATTTACAATTTTCCCCTTAAAATATATTTTTCCATCCTCTGTAATATTAACAAAAATCTCTTTCTGCTTTATTATATCTGTTGTCTCTGCCTTTGGTAACTTTATTTTTATGCCGGGTTGCATAATAAAACTTGAACTCAACATAAAAAATATAATTAATTGAAAAATCACATCAACCATTGGAGTAAGGTTGATTTCTCCCTTTATAATCTCACGATGTCTTTTGAATACCATATTTTAATTTTACTTTCTATATCTTCTTATATCAAGTTTTAAAATGATAAAATAAGAATATGGAAAAATATATATGTGGTATTGATGAAAATGGATTTGGTCCTATTTTAGGTCCACTTATAATTACTGGGGTCTTAACTACTGAAAATATAAAAATTCCTGTTTATATAAAGGACAGCAAAGTTTTTTACAGAAATAAGAGCGATTTCAAAAAATTAGAAGAAATTGCAATTATTGTTTTTTATTTAATTGAAAACAGATTGCCTCTTTCTCCTTACCAGATATTTCAAAAGTTTACATTTACTAACTGTGTTTTTAAAGAAAATATATGTGAAAAAAATATTCCTACTCATTTTGTAAATACAGATTTAGAAAAGATTAAAGATAAGTATAGAGAGATTTTTAAAGAAAAGAATAAAATCAAAAGAGTAATTGTAAAAAACATTTGCCCTCATTTTTTAAATGATTTTATAAATAAAAAAAAATCAAAATTTTTGTTAAATTTATTCAACTTTTTTGAAATAATGAAAGAAGCAGAAAGTTATAAATATATCAAATTTTTCTGTGGTAAAATTGGAGCAACTATATATTACAAAGATTATTTAAAATATTTTTTTCCTGATTATCAAGTTGAAATTGTTAAAGAAAATGAACAACTTTCACAATATACACTTTCAAAAAATGATATTTTTTTTGAAGTCGGTTTTTATAGAGATGTTGAAAATATATCACAAGTTGCCTGTCTTTCTTCTATAATTGGAAAATACATAAGAGAAATTATTATGTTAAGTTTGAAAAGAAGTTTAAATATAGAAGAAAATATTTCAGGATACAGAGATAAAAAAACAAAAAAAATTATAGAAAAGATTGATTTTTCAAAGTATAGGAAAAATTGTATAATCAGAATCTCGTAACCCTCAATTATCAACAATCCCCAGCTAACACCTCGTAGGTGAAAGTGGTCTTCTTGACAAATTTATAAAAGGGAAGGTAAAATTTTTTCAATGAACAAAGTTATAGAATTTTACAAAAATTTAGATAAGAAAAAAAGAGTTATTTTTTGGGTTTGTGTTGGTATTATATTTCTTACAATTCTTAGAGTTTCAATCTGGACTGCTAAAAAGGGTAAAACCCCTACACCAAAAGCATTTATAAAACAATTAAAAAGTCAAAATAAAAATGAAAAAATTTATGGTATTTATAATGTTGGAAATTTAAAAATAAAAGAAGCATTACCCGAACTTGAAGAGATTTATCAAAAAGAAAATGATGAAGAAATAAAAAGAGTTTGTGCATGGAGTATAGGACAGATAGATTTCAATAAACTACTTACCTACCTTGATAGTTCAGATAAAAAAACAAAAGAAATAACATTTGAAACAATATTGAAGATTGATAAGAAAAATATTGATTATTTAATAAATAGGTTTGACAAAGAAGATATAGAAACAAAACTTAGAATACTTGATTATATGAATTCTCCTTTATATCAAGACAAATTAATGAAAATTGTAGAAAATGATAAAGAGGATTTTTCTGTAAGAAAAAAGGCAGTTGATATATTAAAAGAAAAAGCAAAATTTGAAGATATTGAAACTTCTTTATGGGCTCTTTATTATAGAGAACAAAATGACGAAATGAAAAATTATGTTTACCAAGTTATCAATGAAATGAAAAAAAGGGGCAAAAAATGAAAACTAAAAAATCTGGTTTTACCTTAATTGAACTATTGGTTGTAATCGCTATAATTTCAATGCTTGCAGGTCAAATTTTACCATCTCTTTCAACTGCAAGAGAAAAAGGAAGACAGGCAAATTGTATAAATAATTTACATCAGATTGGACTTGCGATTGAAATGTATTATCAGGATTATGATGATTATCCAACATGGCTTTCAATTCTATCTAAAGGTGATTCAGGAATTGGTATGAATTATCTCGGAACAGGAAAGATTTTTTTATGTCTAACTGATTTAAATAAAGGCAATAAAGGACATGGTAATCCCTCCTTCCCTGAAATATGTGATATACCATTAACCAAAGTCCAGAATAGTTATCCTTCTTACAGTCCAAGTCAATTTGACCAGAATGCTTACGCTTATAGAAATCCATCAGTTGAAAGTTGCTCATATTCTTATGAATTTGCACCAACTCGCTGTAGATGGTTTGAAAGTTCACACAATGACACAGACATAGCACAAGCAGATTCAAATAGTGATGGAATTGTTACATGGAAAGAAGCAAAAATTTGGCAATCAATGCATGGATATGGAGGACAGGTTCCAATAGTAAGATGTTTCTGGCATTATTATAACCATAAACAGAAAGTATTAAATTTAGCATTTAGGGACTATAATGTTTTTATTAGTAACCCTGAATGGGAATCATCTTCTTATTAAATTCTAAAATTTAAACAAAACCAATCAACTGTCTTTTCAATCCCTTCTTCAATACTGAATTTTGGTAACCAGTTAATTTGTTTCTTTATCTTTTCAATTGATAAACAACTTCTTTTTAATTCTCCTTTTTTCTCCTCTCCATAAACTTTTTTACAATCCTTTCCTATCTTTTCTCTTATTATCTCAAAAATTCTGTTCACACTTGTTTCAATACCTGTCCCAACATTAAAAATACCTGTTATGTCATTATTCATAAAAGCAATATTTGCAGAAATCACATCTTCAATATAAATAAAATCTCTTGTTTGATTTCCATCACCAAAAATAATACATTCTTTCCCACTCAGTATCCTTGATATAAAAATTGCGATAACTCCTGCTTCTGAAAGATAATTTTGTCTTGGTCCATAAACATTACCATACCTTAATGCAACATAATTTATTCCATATTTTTTCCAGTAGGCATAAAGCAATTTTTCACAGGTTAATTTTGATATCCCATATATACATATAGGAAATGGTTCAACTGTCTCAGGGGTAGGTAAAATATCTGTAAGACCATAGATAACTCCACCTGTTGAAGAAAATATAATCTTTTTAGGTGGATTTTTTTTGATAATTTCAAGAAGATTTATAATCCCTCCTATATTAACATCAACATCAAAAAATGGTTCTTCCTCTCCTTTTCTCACATTTATCTGTGCTGCAAAATGGAAAATATAATCAAAATAATTATTCTCAAAAATCTCTTTTAATCTCTCTTTATCCCTTATATCTATATTATAAAAAATTGCTTTTTTATTCAAGTTTGTAATAAAACCTGTTGAAAGATTATCAATAACTATAACTTGATAATTTTCTTCTATTAATTTATCAACTGTATGACTTCCAATAAAACCACATCCACCTGTAACAAGAACTTTTCCCACTTTCAATCCTTTAAAACTACATCTTTAAGCCAGTCACTATTTTCAATATGCCAGTTTATTGTCCTTTCAAGTCCTTCATTAATATCTACTTTTGGTTCCCAGTTTAGTAATTGTTTTGCCTTACTTATATCAGCATATGTTGACTTAATATCTGCTTTATGAAAAGGATTATAGATAATTTTTGCTTTTTTATTCAATTTGTTCTCAATAATTTTTATAACTTCATTTAATTGATGTGGATTGCTATTCCCAAGATTTATTATATGAAAACCTGATAAAGAAATCCCACGAACAGTTCCTTCTGCAACATCTTCAACATAAGTAAAATCCCTGCTTTGAGTTCCATCACCATATACAGTTATCTCTTTTTCTTCATAAATCAATTTTATAAACTTAAAAATACTCATATCAGGTCTTCCACATGGACCATAAACTGTAAAGTATCTAAAAATAACAACATCTATTCCAAAAAGATAATGATATGTATAACAGGTAACCTCTGCTGCTTTTTTACTTGCTGCATATGGTGAAATTGGATTATTGACAGGTAAATCTTCTTTAAATGGCATCTCGCTTCCAGCATATAGAGAAGATGTTGAAGCAAAAATATATTTTTTTATACTATAGTCCTTTGCACATTCAAGTAAATTTAGATTACCTATAACATTTGTCTGATAATAAATTTCTGGGTTCTCAATACTCGCTCTTACTCCTGCACGAGCAGCAAGATTTATAATTACATCTGGTTTTGCTTCTTTTACAACATATTTAATTGTTTCCTTTGAAATATCAAGTTTAACAAATGCAAAATTTTTATTTTTCTGTAATCTATCCAATCTATATTTTTTCAATTTTACATCATAATAATCATTTAAATCATCTATGCCAAGAACTTCTTCTCCTTTTTCAAGAAGTTTTTCACAGACATTTGCACCTATAAAACCACAAGCACCTGCCACAAGAATTTTTCCCATAGCATAAATTATATCACAAATTTAAAAAGTCAAATCAATTAAAAATCAAAAACTCAACTATGTAAAATTGACAAAAAACAAAAGATATAGGTAAAATTTATTTGTGGAAAAAAGAAAAAAGAAAGGAATCGCATTAATAGCAGTAATTGTAATGATAGTTCTTTTTTCTTCCCTCATTCTAGTCATTGTCCTTTCAGCGGCAAGTTCAATAAAAAGAGCATATTTTTTCCATGATAAACTTAAAGCACTTGAAATAGCAGAAAACGCAATTCAAGATGTATTTAACTGGATGAATTATCGTGCTTATGAGGAAGAACATTACCCATCCTTTTATGCAAATAATGATGTGCCAAATGCTCCTACAAAAGTTTATTTTACAGGAACAACCTTTACTGCTACTCCTACAAAACTTACTGCTCCTTATATTCCAGAAAAAGGTGAATGTATCGTAGAATTTTTAGATGATAGTGGAGAAAACAAAGATACAATAACTGCCATAGG
>JAMWCA010000030.1:8164-11630 GCA_023819545.1 Candidatus Omnitrophota bacterium | reverse complement strand
ACACAAAAAGGACTTTTTTTACATTATAAAGAGATTGCAAAATCAGTTTCTATCCCTTTAATTCTTTATAACGTCCCTTCAAGAACAGGTATTTCAATTGCACCAGAGGTAGTAGCAGAACTTTCTGAGATAAAAAATATTGTAGGTATAAAAGAAGCAAGCGGTTCTCTTGACCAGGTTAGTAAAATTCTTACTTTGGTAAAAAGAGATGATTTTGTTGTTCTTTCTGGAGACGATTCTTTAACATTACCAATTATGTCTGTTGGTGGAAAAGGAGTTGTTTCTGTTGCTTCTAATATTGTTCCACTTGAAGTTTCACAAATGGTTGAATATGCATTAAAGGGTGATTATGAAAATGCAAGAAAATTACATCTTAAACTTTTCCCAATTTTTAAAATCCTTTTTATAGAAACAAATCCGATCCCAGTAAAGACATGTCTCTCTTTAATGGGAAAGATTAGTCCTGAGTGGCGCCTTCCTTTATGTGGCCCAAGTGATGATAGTATTGAAAAAATAAAGAAAACATTAAAGGAGTTTGGACTAATATGATATTTAAAAGAAAAAAATATATTGAAATATCACCGAAAGAAAAAGTTGAAATAAAAAAGGAACTTTGGATAAAATGTGAAAAATGTGGGAAATTGATTTATACAAAAAAGCTTGAAGAAAATTTGAAAGTTTGTCCTGAATGTAATTTTCATTTTAGGATGACGGCAAAAGAAAGAATAAATTCAATTATAGACCAAGGGACATTTGTAGAGAAGTGGGCAAATCTTTTATCAGACGACCCTTTAAATTTTGTTGGAGTAAAGTCATATAAAGAAAAACTTGAGGAAGAGATGAGAAACACAGGAATGAAAGAAGCAATAATGACAGGCACTGGCGAAATTGGAGACATCCCTGTTGCTATAAGCGTTCTTGATTCACATTTTATTATGGGAAGTATGGGTTCTGTTGTCGGGGAAAAATTTACAAGATTATGTGAATTTGCTATTGAAAAAGGATTACCTCTTGTCTCTTTTTCAGGAGGGGGAGGGGGAGCAAGAATGTATGAAGGAGTTATTTCTTTAATGCAGATGGCAAAAACAGCAGCAGCAGTTGGTAAATTGAAAAAGCACGGGATTCTCTATATTTCAGTTTTAACAGACCCTACGATGGGTGGAGTTGCAGCAAGTTTTGCATTTCTTGGAGATATTATAATTGCTGAACCAAAAGCATTAATTGGATTTGCAGGACCAAGAGTTATTGAACAGACAATAAAACAGAAACTTCCACCAGGTTTTCAAACATCTGAATTTTTATATGAGCATGGGTTGATTGATATGGTTGTTGATAGAAGAAATCTAAAAGAAACAATAATCAAAATTTTAAGAATTTTCCACCTATGAATAAACTCACCCCTTTAGAATTTCTTGATTCCTTAAGTGATTTTGGGATTAAACTTGGACTTGATAAAACAATTTATTATCTTGAAAAACTTGGTAATCCCCATAAAAAATATCCTTCTGTTCTTGTTGCTGGAACAAATGGAAAAGGTTCTGTTTGTAAAAGTTTAAGTAAAATTCTTCAAACTTCTGGGTATAAGGTAGGTTTATATACAAGCCCTCATTTAATTGATGTAAAGGAAAGAATAAAAATAAATGGAAAAAATATAGAACAAGAAGAATTTATAAAAAAAATTGAGCAATTGCAAAAGATTATAGAAAAACAACCATATCATCTTTATCCAACATATTTTGAAGCACTTACAATAATTGCATTTTCTTATTTTTATGATAGTAAAATTGATATTCTTATAAGTGAAGTTGGAATGGGCGGTAGGTTTGATGCAACTAATGTTTTGCCTTCTTTTATAAATATTATTACAAAGATAGGACTCGATCATATGGAATTTCTTGGTAAAACATATAAAGAAATTGCATATGAAAAAGCAGGGATAATTAAAGAAAAAACAGTCGTAATAACAGCAAAACAAAAAAAAGATGCACATCTGGTTATAAGAAAAAAAGCACGAGAAAAGAAATGTAAACTTTTAACTTATTGCGATAATTTTAAGGGCAAGTATATTTCAATTTCCCCTGAAAAAATGGTTTTTAATTTTTATGGGAAAGAAACACTGAAAAATTTAGAAACAGACCTTGTTGGAACACATCAGGTTGAAAATTTGTCAATTGCTATTCAAGCATCTCTTATTTTAAAGGAAAAAGGTTATAGGATAAAAGAGGAAGATATAAGAGAAGGAATTAAAAATATAAACTGGCCTGCAAGATTTCAAATACTTCAGAAAGACCCTTATATTATCCTTGATGGAGCGCATAATCCAGATGGAGTTAAAAACTTAATGAAAAATCTAAGAAAGATATTTCCCGATAAAAAATTTTCTTTTCTTGTAGGTATTTTAAAAGATAAAGATTATAAGAGTATGATAAAAATTTTTGAGAAATACACAGATAGAATAATTTTTACAAAACCAGATTCAGAAAGGGCAATAAGTCCAGAGATTCTTGTGAAGTATATTAAAGATAAGAGAAAAGTTAAAATTATTGAAAATCCAGAAAAAGCATATAACTACATAAGAAAAACAGGCCAAAACTGGTTAATTTTTGGTTCTCTCTACCTTTCTTCAGATATACTTTCATTTAAAAGTTAATAAAAAAATAAAATGGAAATAAAAAAAGGAAATTGGAAAAACTTAGATGAGATGATTGAACTTGCAGATTTAGTTTTTCGACCAAAAGAAAAGAGTATGAGAATAGAAACACCAATAATGTATAGTAGAGAAAATATAGAAAAAGGGAATACTTTTATAATAATTGAAGACAAAAAAATTGTTTCTTTTGTTGGATTGGTAGAGGAAGAAATAGTTGTTTATGGATATAAAACGAAAATAGGTGAAATAGGGAATGTTTGTACACATCCTAATTATAGAGGAAAGGGGTATGCTTCAATTCTTTTACAAAAGGCAATAGAAAAGGCAAAAAGTGATAAAATTGCCTATTTAATGATTTCGGGGAGTAGATCAATGTATATTAGTATGCCTTTTTATTTTTATCAAGTTAAATCTAAAACAAACAAGAAGGTGGATTTTAAAATAACAAGATATAAAAATGAAATCTACAGAGATTGTATGAAAATTTATCAGAAAGAGCCGGTTAGATTTATAAGAGAAAGAGATTTTTCTTCGCTCTTTTCTTTATATAATGGGGAGTATAGAAGAAAAGTTATGCATTGCTTAAGTAAAATATAGGTAATCCAAAAAGATAAAGAAATGCTTGCTTATTGGGCAGAAGGGGAGAGAAAGGGAGTTATAAATATAGGATATTTGAGAAAATTTCTTTTTGAAGCATGGAAAAGTAAAAAAGGAATAAGAAATATATTTGTTCCACTATGGGATAAAGAATTGCATTCATTTCTTGGTAAAAAGAAAGAAATTAGAGAGATGGGGACTGTTTTACTTTTGAAACCG
>JAMWCA010000030.1:0-8064 GCA_023819545.1 Candidatus Omnitrophota bacterium | reverse complement strand
AAAGTTTTTACACAATTCTCATCTTTTTGTGAATTCTTATTTTGTTCAAATGGCAAGTTCCCTGAAGGGATATGGAAAGAAATTCTACCTATCCCAATTCCTTCTTATGGATTAAATTATGCCTAAAATTAAAATTCACTTTCTGACCTATTGTCGTTCTTTAGTTTCCGTGTGCCCACCTTGTATTTAGTTGTCTAAAATTTTTCTTTATTGTAAACTTAAATAAGAGGAGGGAAAATGGAAGAGATAATAAAGGGAATAAAGATTGAGTGTGTTAAAGGTAATATAGCAAATCAGCCAGATATAATTTGTATTGTAAATGCAGCGAATGCTTGGCTTAAGTCAGGAGGAGGGGTTGCAGGAGCGATTCATCGGGCAGCAGGTCCAGGACTTGAACAAGAATGCCGAAAATATGCACCAATTAAACCTGGACAAGCAGTTATAACAGGAGGGCATAACCTTCCAAATAAATATGTAATTCATTGTCTTGGTCCTGTATATGGAGTAGATAAACCTGAAGAGAAAATTCTTTCAGATTGCTATAAAAATGCTTTAAAAATTGCAGAAGAATATAAAATAGATTCTATTGCTTTTCCAGCGATTTCAACAGGAGCATTTGGATATCCTATAGAAGAAGCAACAGAAATAGCATTAAAAACAATATTAGAGGTTCTTCCTAAACTAAAATATGTAAAATTAATTCGCTTTGTTCTTTTTAGTGAAGAAGATTTAAAGATTTATGAAAAAACATTCTCCTTACTCATAAAAGAAAAAAAATAAAGTAAAACCACTTTTTAAAAAAGGATTTTTTATGGTTAGAGTCAGGTTTGCACCAAGTCCAACTGGTTTTTTACATATAGGAAATGCAAGAACAGCTCTTTTTAATTATTTATTTGCAAGAAAGAATAAGGGGAAATTTATTTTAAGAATTGAAGATACAGATAAAGAAAGAAGTAAAAAAGAATATGAAATTGCAATAATAGAAGATTTAAAATGGCTTGGAATTGAATGGGATGAAGGACCTGATATTGGTGGCACTTATGGACCATATAGACAGAGTGAAAGAATAGATATTTATAAGGACTTTGCTGAAAAACTTTTAAAACAAGGGTTTGTTTATAAATGTTATTGCACAAAACAAGAACTTGAAAAAATGAGACAGGAAGCAGAAGAAAAGGGACTACGTCCTGGATATGATGGTAGATGCAGAAATTTAACAAAAGAAAAGATAAGTCAATATGAGAAAGAAGGAAGAGATTTTGTTTTAAGATTGAAAGTTCCTGAAGAAAAGATAGAAATAAATGATTTAATAAGAGGGAAGGTTGTTTTTGAAGGAGAGCATTTAACCGATTTTGTTATAATGAAATCAGATGGAACTCCAACATTTAACTTTGCAGTTGTTGTTGATGATTATTTAATGAAAATAACACATGTAATAAGAGGTGAAGACCATCTTTCAAATACTCCAAAACATATCTTGATTTTTAAAGCAATTGGTGCAGAAATTCCTCAATTTGCTCATATGTCAATGACACTTGGTCCTGATAGAACAAGATTAAGCAAGCGCCATGGAGCAACATCAGTAAGAGCATATAGAGAACAGGGATATTTACCTGAGGCATTTTTTAATTATATTTCTCTTCTTGGATGGGGAACTACTGAAAGTAAAGAGATTTTTACAAAAGAAGAATTAATAAATGAATTTTCAATTGAAAGATGTCATAAGGCAAGCGCTGTATTTGACCCTGAAAAATTGTTATGGATGAATAGTTTTTATATAAGGAGAACAGATATTGAAAGGATTTATCAATTATCTATTCCTTTTTTGAAACAAGCAGGACTTATAGAAGAACCAATTAATAAAGAAAAAGAGGAATATATAAAAAGAGCGATATCTCTTGAACAGGAAAAAATAAAAATATTGAAAGAAGTCCCATTTTTAATTGAGTTTTTCTTTAAAGAGCCTGAATATGAGAAAGAAAATTTTGAAAAAATTATAAATCCAGAAACGAAAAAAATCCTTGAAGAAATAGTTGTAATTTTAGACGGAATAGATAATTTTAGAAAACAAGAGATTGAGATAAAAATAAGAGATTATTGTAAAGAAAAAGGAGTTAAAACATCTATCGTTTTTCATCCATTGAGATTTGCAGTTAGTGGAAGAACAAAAGGACCTGATTTATTTGGAATGATAGAATTGCTTGGAAAAGAAAAGACAATAGAAAGAATAAGAAAAGTAATTATGTAAGAGGAGGAAAAAATGATTAAAAGAAGTAAAGTTGAAGAATTAAAGAGAAAGGCATATGAGTTATTGAAAAAAGCAAACATAGTAATTACAGAAGATGAATATAAAAATATGGAAGTTGTTGATTGTGGACTTGGAATTCCTGAACAGATTGGATTAGAGATAATCGTTTATGTAAATAATGAGAGATATTGTGCGAAAGAATTGATTTTGTTACCAAGGCAGACCTGTCCAGAACATAGACATCCCTATATATCTGAAAAAAATCCAGGGAAGCAGGAGACATTTAGATGTAGATATGGAGAGGTTTATCTTTATGTTCCTGGAAAACCAACCGAAAATCCAAAAGCAATATTAAAATCAAGGAAAGAATATTTTACCTGTTGGAATGAAATAATTTTAAAACCAGGGCAACAATATACAATACCACCAAATACATTACACTGGTTTCAAGCAGGAGACCAAGGAGCAATTGTAAGTGAATTTTCTTCTCAAAGTATAGACGAAACAGATATTTTTACCGACCCTGATATAAAAAGAATACCAGAGATACAAGAAGATTAACTCCAAAATACTACCTAATATCTGAGCAAAGAAAAGCATTTTTTTAAAATTTTTTCTTTTTTCCTTTTTCAAAATTTCATCTAAAAGTTAAAATTATTAAAATAAATCCCAAAATAGAAGTGTGATATAATAATATTCATTTATGGGATTTGAAAATATGAAAAAGAAAAAAGAGGCACAGGATAAAATAAAAGATTATAGAAGTGTTAAATTATTAGAGATAAAAAAGAAAAAAAAATATTTTGAAATTTATTACTGGATTGGCATATTTATTTTTTTCCTTGGGATTCTACTTGTTTTTAAACCTGCTTATGATTATACAATAATAAAAAATTTAAGCGGATTTTTATTCTGCCTATTTGTTTCATTTCATTTCCTTCTTACAGAAAAAGAATTTGAGATTTCACGCTTTATTTATTTCCCGATAATTTTTTTTATCCATATTTTAATTTCCTGTTTTTATGCTACTTTTAAATTTGAAGCAGCAAAAAATCTTGAAAATTATTTACTTTACTTTCTTATTTTTTTAATTTCTTCAAATCTTGAAATTGATAAGAGAATTTTTTATATTTGGATTGGGATTGGGCTTATTTCAGCGATTATTGGTATATCAAATTTTTATGGAGAAAAACATTATGCAATTTCAACTTTTGGAAATCCAAATTTTTTTGCTGGACATATAATAATGGTTTTGTGTCTATCTTTTTCAAATGTTTTAAACTGGATTTATGTAGAAGGAAAATATGACAAATTTTTTAAATTTCTTGATATATCCTGCCTTTTTTTTGGTGTGTGGGCACTTTTAGTTTCACAGTCAAGAGCAGCAATTATGGCTTTTATTATTGGAATTTCTTTTGTCTGGTTCATTGATAATATTGAAAAAAAATCCTCTATTAAACATATTCCTCTTTTCATTTTGCTTATTTCTTCATTCTTACTTTTCCCAAAAATAATAGTTTGGTATAAAACAAACATAAGATATTTTATCTGGAGAGGGACATTAAGAATGATTTTAAAAAAACCAGTATTTGGGTATGGGCTTGGCAATTTTATATTTTTCTATCCCTATTTCAGAGTAAGAGAATATTTTCTTCAACCAGAATCAACCCCTGTTACAAACCATTCTCACAATGAATACTTAGAAATATGGTCAGAAATGGGAATTATAGGGCTTTTAATCTTTCTCTCTTTTATATTTTCTTTTATTATTAGTGCTATCAGAAATAAAAAATCACGAAAAATTTTCTTGGGAGGTATTATTGGAGGAATAATAAGCGTTTTACTTGATAATATTTTTTCAACAAATTTAAGAAATCCTTCAACAAGTATGTATTTTTGGTTTTTACTTGGCATGACTTGTAGATATATAAATTCCAAAAAAATTGAAATTAAATTTTCAAAAATTTTATGGTATGCAATATTTTCTGTTTCTCTTATTCTTTCAATTTTCCATTCTTATTATAGAATTTTTCCACAGATTTATTACAAGAACGGTATAAGTGCAAAGGATAGTGGATATTATACTGAAGCGATAGAGAATTATCTTATTGTTTGTAAATATAATCCTTATAATTATGAAAACTGGTATAAACTTGCTTATGTTTATGGAATGGTTGGTGATTATAAAAAAGCAGAACAAATATATCTCTACATAAATAAATATCTTTTCCCTCATTTTGCAAAAACAGATGCTAATCTTGGGACTGTTTATATGAAGATGCAGGATATGGAAAAGGCATTTAAATATTATAAAAATGCAGAATATTTCAATCCTTATGATGAAGATGTTTTGTGTAGCATTGCTTCAATTTATCTTTTGTATTATAATAATATAGAAAAAGCAATAGAATATTTAAATAGGGTCCTTAAAATAAACCCTGAAAATGTTTATGCTAATAGAACGCTCTCTCTCTTAAAAAAGGAAGGGAAAATAAGGAGGTAAAAATATGGCTATGAGATGTGAGATATGCGGAAAACAAGGAAGAAGTGGGAATAAAGTAAGTCATTCAAATAGAAAAACAAGGAGAACATGGAAACCTAATATTCAAAAAGTCCTTGTTGAATATCAAGGAGTTATTAAAAGGATGAGAATTTGCACAAAATGTTTAAAGACAAAAGTAAAAAGGCCTTTAAAAAAGGTTGAAATCACTTGAAGTTTTTTATTTTTAGAGAAATTTTATAATATCCGTCAATTTCTTTAATCTCTGGAGTGTAAAAAATATCTTTTTCTCCTTCTTCAACTTTTTTTGAATTTAGAAACTCACACTCAAAAATTACATTTTTCTTAACCCAGTATTTTTCCTGCTCTCCCTTTTTAATCTTTTTTAAAAGAACATTCCTACTTAAAAAAATAGGAGGCTTATTTCCCTTTCCGTATGGTTTTAAAAGGTTAAGATATTCAAAGATTTCAGGTTTTATATCTTCTATATCAAAAATTATATCAAAATATTCATCATCCTGTTTTTTTTCAATCTTTATACTTTTCCAGTATTCTTTTATTTGATTTTCAACTTCAGTAGAGAATTTAAAACCAATAGCAGTTTTATGCCCTCCAAAAGACAAAAGCTTATCTTTTATTTTTTTCATTTCTGTATATAAATCATAATCTTCTGGTGCTCTTGCTGAACCTTTTATAATCTTTCCCTTTTTGCTTGCTATAAAAAAGGGTAAACCAAATTTTTCAGAAAGACGACTTGCGATTATGCCACATAATGACTCTGGTAAATTTTCAAAAACTAAAAATCTATCTTCAAAACCTTTTTCCTCTTCTGTTTTTTTTATTATTTTTTGTGTTAATTCATATCTTTTTTTATCAAGTTGTTCAATCTCTTTGATTATTATTTCTATTTCCTTCTCTTTCTCTTCTAAAAAAAGATTTAAAGTAATTTCTGGTTTACCAAATCTTCCAGGTGAATTTAATTTTGGGTTTATTTTTGTTTTTATGTCTTCAATTTCTAAAAACTCTTTATTTAAGTATTTAGAAATAAGAAAATTTAAACCTTTGATATTTGAATATTTTAAGTCCTTTAACATCTCTTTTACAAAAATTCTGTTTTCTCCTATTAAATTTAAATTTTCGCTCAAAGTTGAAAGTCCAACTATAGATATAAAATCTTTAAACGATAAAGAAGAAGGATAGTTAGATATAAGATTTTGAAATAGTTTAAAAGAAAGGACTGTAGCAGAAAAATCATTTTTAAATGAATTGAAAAAAGGATGAATATAAAAATGCCCTTTAGGAAGATTTTCAATTTCTGTTTGATGATGGTCAATAACTATTGCCTTTATATTATTTTCAGAACATTTTTTTAGAAATTTATAGGAAGAAATACCACAATCAATAAGAATTATAATTTTATAATTTTCCCTTAAAAGATAATCAACAAAATTTTCTTCAATTTCATAATCCTCAAGCCGATGTGTTAGGTAATAATTGAAGTTAACATCTCTTTCTTTTAAAAATTTTAAAATGAAAAAAACTCCTCCAATTCCATCTATATCTCCATCTCCATAAACAAATATTTTCTCTTTCTTTTTTAAACTATTTAAAATTTCTTTTGAGGCATCTTCTATATTTGCAATTTTATTTGGTTCTATAATATCATTCAAACTTGGGAAAAGAAATTTTTCAATCTCTTCCTCTTTTTTAATCCCTCTTTTATATAAAATCTCTCTTAAAAAATCTGGTATCTCTTTCATTTTAAAAACAATTCTATCACAGGCACAGGGGTTTTCGGTTTAAAAGGAGGTAAAACTAAAACTATTCCTTCTTTTTCTCCTATCTGTTTTTTATCCCATTCATCCATTCCAATTTTAATTTCGCTATTATCATTTAAAAGTTGAGCATATTCAACTTTTTCTTTATAAGATTTCCCCTCAAGCACCAAAAATTTATAAGGCCATGAAAAGATATGAATATAAAGACGATTTTTCTCTGGATTATAGGTTAACTTACAATTCTCTGGATTTTTAAACTCTTCCGGTGCCTGAGTGCAATTATAAATACTTTCTGAATGGTAATACATCCATTCTCCAATTTTTTCAAGTCGTTCCTTAACCCTATAGTCAAACTCTCCCCTTGCTGTTGGTCCAACATTTAAAAGTAGATTTCCTCCTTTACTAACACAATCAATTAGTGTCTTTATTATTTCTTCAGAATCACGCCAAGTTGTTTCATCTCTATGGTATCCCCAAGAACCAGAAAAAGTTTGGCATGATTCCCATATAAGTTTTTTCCCATCTTTTTTTGGCCATTCGTATGGGACTACCTGTTCAGGGGTTATAAAGTCAAATTCGTCTTCAAGGTCAAGACGATTATTTAATAATATATGTGGTTGTAATTCTCTTATCATCTTAACAAGATTTTCTGAATCCCAATCATCCTTCCCTTTTCCATCATGCCCTGGATAACTAAAATCTGCCCAAAGTATGTCAATTTTCCCATATTCTGTGAGGAGCTCTTTAATCTGATTATGCAAGTATTCCCTATATTTTGACATATCTCTTACTTTATTGAGGTTTTCTTTTTCTGGATGATTTCTTAAAGGATGGAATCTATCAATTGTAAAATCAGGATGATGCCAGTCAATTAAAGAATAATAGAAACCAATTTTAAAACCATGTTTTCTGAATGCATCAACAAATTCTCTTAATAGGTCTCTTTTACAGGGGGTCTTTGTTGCTTTATAATCAGTAAATTTTGAATCCCAAAGACAGAATCCTTCATGGTGTTTTGTTGTAATTACTGCATATTTCATTCCTGCTTTTTTTGCAATAATAGCCCATTCTTCTGGATTATAAAGGTCTGGATTAAATCTCTTAAAGTATTTCTCATCATATATTTCATTTGGAATCTCTTCCCTATTTCTCACCCATTCATGTCTTGCAGGAAGTGAATATAAACCCCAGTGGATGAAAAGTCCAAATCTTGCTTTAATAAACCATTCATAATCTCCTTTCCCTTTTCTAATTTCATCCATTTTCCCCTCCCTTAATTTAAAATTATTAATGATTTTTTCATATCTTTTTATTTTTTGCAAGTTTTTGTATAAGTTGAGTAGATCGTAAACACTTTTTCATTTTCATCAAGTTCATTATTACATATATTTTTATTTTTGTCCAATTTTCCTCTCTTTCGGGTTAGGACATAGTATCCAGGTAGATAATAAAATATGGTATAGAAGGAAGGTTGAAGTTTTTATTCCAGCTAATAGGGAAAAGTTAAATTGGTTAATAGAGAGAATTTTCAGTATTGG
>JAMWCA010000029.1 GCA_023819545.1 Candidatus Omnitrophota bacterium | reverse complement strand
TACCATTCTATGACCCTTTTACTTATGACCCTCCATGTTTACAAAGAATATGGTGCAGAATTACAGAAAAAGAAGGAAAATTATTTTTAAATATGAATACTCATTGGCGTTCAAGAGATGCTTATAGAGCTGCTTTTATGAATTTATTCGGACTAACTTCACTTCAAAAGTTTATTGCAGATGAAATATCAAAAAAAGTTGGAAAAGAGGTTAAAATTGGTCAATATGTTGATATTTCTGATTCTTATCATATTTATGGAGAAAGTTTTGATGATTTTAAAAATAGATTTTTGACTTCTCTTGAAAAAAGAGATTTTTTTAATCCTGACCATACAAAAAGTAGAACTTTAAGAAGTGATGACCCAATTGCTATTGCAGGATTTGAATATGGAAAACAACTCATAGAAATGGAAAAAAGGACAGGAAAGTTAGGAACTTTATTTTAAACTTCTTAATGAGTAATAAAATCCTTGTAATTGGAGGGCCTACTGCTTGTGGTAAAACGCAAATATCTTTTGAAATTGCTAAAAAAATAAATGGGGAGATTATATCTTGCGATAGCAGACAGTTTTACAAAGAAATAAATATTGGAACTGATAAACCTTCTTTATCAATGAGAGAAAAAATCCCTCATCATTTTATTGACTTTCTTTCATTAAAAGAAGCATTTGATGTTTACCAATTTTCAAATATGGTTTTTGAAAAAGTGAAAGAAATAATTTCAAAAGGGAAAATACCAATAATTGTTGGAGGGAGTGGGTTTTATATCAGAGTTCTCCTAAATGGTTTATTCAGTTTATCTCCTGAATTAAAAATAAAACAAAAAGAAATAAGAGAAAAACTTGAAAAAGAAACATCCGAAAACCTTTATCAAAAATTAAAAGAGATTGACCCAGTTTGTGCAGAAAAAATACATCCAAATGATAGATATAGAATTAAAAGAGCAATTGAAATTTACGAATTAACTGGTAAAAATATGACTTATTGGCGAACTCAAAAACCCGAAAAAACATTAAAAGAAATAGGCAATGTAATATATTTCATTTTAATGAGAGATAAAAAAGAAATTTATCAAAGAATAGAAAAAAGAATAGAAAAGATGTTTGAAAATGGTTGGATTGAAGAAGTTAGAAAATTAAAACAAGAAAGTTTTGAAAAATATTTAAATATAAAGGCACCTATTGGATATAATGAAATACTTGAATTTTTAAATAATGAATTTGACTTTGAAAAATTAAAAAAAATAATTATAAAAAAAACTAAAGAATATGCGAGAAAGCAATTTATATGGTTTAGAAAAGAAAAAGGAATATTTATAAACTTTACAGATGAAAAAGAAGCGATTGAAAAAATACTAAAGATATACAAAAATGATTAATTGGGGTTCAGGATATTTTTTGGGATTAAAACTTGCATTTATCCTTATAATTCTCGGAATTGAGTTTTATTTTATAGTTTTTGAAAAATTGATGGAAAAAGATATATCATATCAAGAAATAACAATCTTCTCTTTCCTTTTTATTGCAAGTATTGTGTTAACTATATTAAAAATTTCTCTCATTTCAATATTTATTCCGTTTTCAGGATATATCTTCATTCATTTTTTACAAGAAAAAAATGAAAAATACTTATCAGAGAAATTAGAAATTAAAAGGATAAATGAACTAAAAGAAATAATATCTCAACAACCAAATAATTATAAAGCATATATTGAACTTGGAGATATTTATTTTAAAAAAGAAGAATATTCACAGGCACTTCAATTTTATAAAACTGCATATAGAATTAAAGATTTACCTTTAATTAAGCATAAAATATCAATATCAGAAAAAGAGCAGAAAATAAAGGAAGGAGAATTATGGATATGCAGAAATTGTGGAGAAGAAAATCTTGGAGGACAACAGAAATGTAAAAATTGTGGAGAAAGAAAAGATGTTATAAAATCTATTACTGCAGATTTAAAGGGAGTAAAAAAATACATTTTTTTTCTCTTAATTTCACCAATTATTGTTTTGTTAATTTTCATTATAATTAAATTTTTACCTTTATATTTCTCGGTAATTTTATTTTTATTCATGCTCTATCTTGCATTTAGATTTTTCCTAACCCCTTAATAAACTTATCTTGCAAGTTAAATATCAATAATATATAATTTTTCAGGATATAATTTTTCAGGAGGTGAAAAATGATACCAAGATATACAAGAAAGGAAATGGGAGAAATTTGGAGTGAAGAAAATAAGTTTAAAAAATATCTTGAAGTAGAAATTGCTGTTTTAGAAGGATGGAGTAAAGTTAATGTTATACCATACGATGTTGTAAAGAAAGTTAAAGAAAATGTGAAAATTGATATTGAAAGAATAAACGAAATTGAAAAAATTACAAATCATGATGTTATTGCTTTTATTGAACAAATTAGTGAAACTGTAGGAGATGAAGGAAAATATATTCATTTTGGACTCACTTCTTCTGATATTATTGATACTTCCTTTGCCTTAATTTTAAGAGAGGCGGGAAATTTAATTTTGGATGACATAAAAAATTTACTTGAAGTTTTGAAAAAGAAAGCTATTCAATATAAAGATATTTTAATGATAGGAAGAACTCATGGAATTCATGCTGAACCAATAACTTTAGGGTTTAAAATTGGAACATGGTATTTTGAATTTTTAAGGAATAAAGAAAGAATTGAAAGGGCAATTGATGAAATAAGTGTTGGAAAAATATCAGGAGCTGTTGGAACTTTTTCAAATATAGAGCCAGAAATTGAAGAATATGTTTGCAATAAATTCAATTTAAAAAGGGAAAAATTTTCAACACAAATAATTTCAAGAGACAGATTTGCTTATTTTTTATCTATTCTTGGAATTATTGCTTCATCTTGTGAAAAAATTGCTTTACAAATTAGATTATTACAACAAACAGAAATATCAGAAATTTTTGAACCATTTGGAAAAGGACAAAAGGGCTCTTCTGCAATGCCTCATAAAAGAAATCCTATTTTATGTGAAAGAATTTGTGGACTTGCAAGAGTTATAAAGAAAAATGTGAATGTCGCTTTTGAAAATGTTGCTTTATGGCATGAAAGAGATATAAGCCATTCTTCTGCAGAAAGAATTATTTTACCTGAATCAACAATTCTGCTTGATTATATATTAAACTTACTTATAAAAATTATTGATGGTATGGAAATAAATATAGAAAATATGGGAAAGAATATGAAAATTTTAAATAATGTCTTTTTTTCACAAAAATTATTGAATTTTCTTGTTTTAAAAGGAATGTCAAGAAAAGATGCATATGAAAAAATTCAAGAATTATCTTTTGAAGCAATTAGAAAAAAAGTTGATTTTTGCGAACTTGTCAAAAAAGATGATTCTATAAAAAAGTATATTAAAGAGGAGGAAATTAGTAAAATCTTTGATATACATCAGCTTTTAAAAAATATGGAAAAAATTTTTAAATATATAGAATAATAGGTATGAAATATATTCTTTTTACTCTTCATGGTTATTTAGAACTTTTTAAAAAAAAAGGGGAAAAAACATTATTTGAATATGCAAAAAAAGAAAATTTTGAATTATTTATGCAAAAAGGACAATGGGGTTATCTCTTGCTTGATACAACAGCTGAAAAAAGTTATTTTAAATTTTTAATCCCTGAGTTTTCTTTTCCTGGATATGCTTTTTTGCGTTCACTAAAATATCCAATCCCTTTTTCAGAAAATAATATCTTTTTTCTTTGTAAATTTGTGTCTACTTATGAGAATAAAATAATTGAAACAGATGTGCCTTTAAATTTACAAGAAAAAAAGAAACTTATTGAGGAAATTAAAAAGATAGATAAAAATACTGAATTTTTTGTTTATGAAAAAGATATAATTTTAAAAATTTCTGATGATTTATTACTTTTAGAGAATAATTTCCCTAATAAAATCAGGAATAGAAATATAAATGAAATTAAATTTAAGAATGAAAAGTTTGAAAAAGTTAACAAAATTATGGAAAATTCATTTAAAATTCTAAATTTACATCCAATAAACAAAGTTAGAATTGATTTAAACGAACCTGTTGCAAATTTCTTGTATCTTTATGGAATGGGAAAATTTAGTAAAAAAATTGCTTTTTCAGATAAAATTGGAAAAGAGACATTTTATTTTTCGGAATCAGAAATTCTTGAAGGATTAAGAATTTTTCTTGATATTGAAAAAATAGATAAAATTTTGGCTACAAAAAATCAATCGTTTTACTGGTTTAATTTTGCTCTTAATTCAAATGATACACCATCAATCTGGGTAAAAAATTTTGAAACAATCTCAAGTGAAATCTTAAAAGAATTATTACAGTTTGAAGATACAAAATTTTTATTTATCTTTGATCCATTTATGGACGAAAACTATGAATATGAAAAAACATTATCTATTTTTCTTTCAGTAAACTTTATAAAAAAACCAAAAAGAAAATACAAAAATCCATCAATTTTATTCAAATCTTTCATTGAATAATCACTAAATGAAAAGAGTTTATATTGCCATTGGGAGTAATAAAGGAGATAGAGTAAAAAATATTAAAATTGGTTTAAAAGAAATTGAAAAATTACTTAAAATAAAAAAAATATCATCATTTTTTGAAAATCCACCAGTTAATGCAAAAGGCGGTTTTTTCCTGAATGGTGCAATAGAAGGAGAAACAAATTTATCCCCTGAACAACTTTTAGAAAAATTGAAAGATATTGAAAAAAAAATAGGAAGAAAATTTCCTCATAAAAAGGGAGATGCCAGAGAAATTGATTTTGATATAATTTTTTATGAAAAAAGAAGAATTAAAACAAAAAAAATTACAATACCACATCCTAAATATAGAAAAAGAATCTTTGTCTTGAAACCCCTTTCAGAAATAAATCCTGATTTTGTAGACCCTGAAACAAAAAAGAAAATAAAAGATATATATATGGGAATAAATTAGTGAAAAATAAGAACATTACAAACTCCTTATTTTGACAGAAAATAAAAAAAATGTTAAAATATTTTGTTAAAAGTGGAGGTTTCCTTTAATGGAAAATAAAAAAAATCTTAGTCCTTATGATGCATCATCAATACAAATTCTTGGAGGAATAGAAGCGGTAAGGAAAAGACCTGCAATGTATATTGGAGATACATCTATAGGAGGACTTCATCACCTTGTTTTTGAAGTTGTTGATAATAGTATAGATGAGGCAATGGCTGGTTTTTGTACAGAGATAAATGTAACTATACATCCAGATAATATTATAACTGTAGAAGACAATGGAAGAGGTATCCCTGTTGACCTACATTTAACAGAAAAAAAACCAGCGGTAGAAGTTGTAATGACTACATTACATGCAGGGGGTAAATTTGACAAGAAAGTTTATAAGGTTTCTGGTGGATTGCACGGTGTTGGTGTGTCTGTCGTTAATGCACTTTCTGAATATCTTGAAGTTGAAGTAAAAAGGGATGGGAAAATATATTATCAAAAATATGAAAGAGGGAAACCAGTTACACCTCTTAAAATCATAGGCAAGACAGAAAAAACTGGGACAAAGGTAACTTTTAAACCAGATGAGGAAATTTTTGAAACAGTAGTTTTTGATGAGAATATATTAATTGCGCGATTGAAAGAACTTGCTTTTTTAAATGCTGGTATAAAAATTACATTTTTAGATGATAGGAAGAATATAAAGGAAGAGTTTAAATATGAAGGTGGTCTAATTTCATTTGTAGAATATCTTAATAAAAATAAAAAAGTTCTTCATTCTAAACCATTTTATATTAAAAAAACTGAAGAAGATATTGAAGTAGAATCTGTTTTTCAATATAATGATAGTTACAGTGAAATACTCATTTCATTTGCAAATAATGTTAATACACGTGAAGGAGGCACTCATTTAACAGGTTTTAGAAGTGGATTAACAAGGGCATTAAATGAATATGGGAAAAATAATGGTTTTCTTGAAGATATGAATCTAACAGGAGAAGATGTTAAAGAGGGCTTAACTGGAATAATTGCTGTTAAATTGCCAGAGCCACAATTTGAAGGTCAAACAAAAGCAAAACTTGGAAATTCAAAAGTTAGATTTATAGTAGAAGGTATAATTTATGAAAGTGTTCTAACATTCCTTGAAGAAAATCCTGAAGCAGGAAGAGAAATTTTAAACAAGTGTATAGCAACTGCAAAAGCGAGAGAAGCAGCGAGAAAAGCAAGAGAATTAACGAGAAAAAAATTATTAGAAACAGGAGCGCTTCCTGGGAAACTTGCAGATTGTTCAATAAAAGAACCTGAAAAAAGAGAATTGTTTATAGTTGAAGGGGATTCTGCTGGTGGAAGTGCAAAACAAGGAAGAGATAGAACTTTTCAAGCAATTTTACCTTTAAAAGGTAAAATAATTAATACAGAAAAAGCATCTTTAGAAAAAGTCCTAAACAATGATGAAATTAAAACAATAATAAGTGCTATAGGAGGAGGAGTTGGAGATGACTTTGATATAAGTAAAGTAAGATACCATAAAATTATAATAATGACAGATGCTGATATTGATGGAGCACATATAAAAACATTACTTTTAACCTTTTTTTATAGACAGATGACAGACCTTATAAAACATGGATATGTATATATTGCTGAGCCACCACTTTATAAAGTAAAAAAAGGTAAAAAAGAATTGTATATAAACACAGAAAATGAATTAGATAAAGTCCTTGTTGAATTTGCTACAGAAAGAATAAAACTTTTCGTAAGTTATGATTCAAAATTGATTGAATATAATGAACAAATGCCTGTAATTTTTGAAATAAGTAAAAAACTTTCAGAAATAATTAAAACATTGTCAATAAAGGGTATTGATATCAAAAAAATAATTTCTTTTTACAAGAAAAATAAAAAAATACCTTCATATTTTCTTATATATAATAATGAAGAACTATTTTTAATAGATGAAGAAGAAGTAACTAAATATTTGACCCAAAAGGGCGAAGAATTTGACCTTTTTTCAAAAAGTGAAGAGAAAAAATACAAACTTTTTGAAATATATGAATCAAAAGAACTACAAAAGATTTTCACAAAATTAGAAGAAATTAAAACAAAATTAGATAAAATTTTTGAAAAAATTTTTGTAATAAGAGATGAAAAAGGTAAAGAAGAAAAACTTTCAATTATTGAAATATATGAGAAAATAAAAGAAAAAGAAAAAGCAGGTTTTACAATACAAAGATATAAGGGACTTGGAGAAATGAATCCAGAACAACTTTGGGAGACAACAATGAATCCTCAAACAAGAAGATTGAAAAAAATAACAGTTGAAGATGCCATCAAAGCGGAAGAAATATTTACAGTCCTTATGGGTGAACTTGTTGAACCAAGAAGAGAATTTATTGAAAAATATGCAAGAGAAGTTAAAAATCTTGATATCTAAAAAGAGAAAAACATGGAAGGAGAAAAAATAAGAATTGTTGGTATAGAAGAAGAGATGAAAGAGTCCTATCTTGATTATGCTATGAGTGTTATTATTGGAAGAGCATTACCAGATGTAAGAGATGGATTGAAACCTGTACACAGAAGAATTCTTTATGGAATGCTTGAACTTGGTTTAGAACCGGGTAAACCATTCAAAAAATCTGCAAGAATTGTAGGAGAAGTTATGGGTAAATATCATCCTCATGGAGATGCTCCAATTTATGAATCAATCGCAAGAATGGCACAAACTTTTTCTTTAAGATATCCATTAATTGAAGGACAAGGAAATTTTGGTTCTATTGATGGAGACCCACCTGCGGCTATGCGATATACTGAAGCACGACTTGCACCAATTACTATGGAAATGCTTGCAGATATAGAAAAAGAAACAGTTGAATTTGTTCCGAATTTTGATGAATCTTTAATGGAACCAACTGTTCTGCCAAGTAAAGTGCCTAATCTTCTTATAAATGGTTCTTCTGGAATAGCAGTTGGAATGGCTACGAATATACCTCCTCACAACTTATCAGAAGTAATTGATGCTTTGATAAAACTAATAGATAATCCAGAAATATCAATAGAAGAATTAATGGAGGTATTACCAGGTCCAGATTTTCCGACAGGTGGTATGATCTGCGGAAGAGAAGGAATTAAAAATGCATATACTACAGGAAAAGGAATAATTATTTTACGAGGGCATATTGAAGTTGAACAAGAAAAAAACAAATTAAATATAGTTATAAAAAGCATTCCTTTTGAAGTAAATAAAGCAAACCTTGTTGAAGAAATAGCAAATCTTATTGAAAACGGTAAAATCGGTGGTGTAAGTGAAGTAAGAGACGAATCAGATAAATCAGGCATAAGAGTTGTCCTTGAAACTAAAAAAGGCGAAAATGTTGATATAATAATAAATCAACTTTATAAACACACTCAACTACAAACTTCCTACGGAATAATTAATCTTGCACTTGTTAATAGACAACCTCGTCTTTTAAATATTAAAGAGATGCTCCAATTATTTATAGAATTTAGAGAAGAGATTGTTATAAAAAGAACTAAATATGAACTTAGAAAGGCAGAAGAAAGATATCATATTCTTTTAGGATTAATTGTTGCTCTTGACAATCTTGATAAAACTATTGATTTAATTAGAAATTCTAAAAATGTAGAGGAAGCAAAGGAAAAATTAATAAAAACTTTTAAAATCACAGAAATACAGGCAAATGCAATTCTCAGTATGACTTTATCAAGATTAACAGGACTTGAAAGGGAAAAAATATTGAAAGAGAAAGATGAGATTGAATTAAAAATAAAAGAGTATAAAGAAATTCTTGAAAGTCAAATAAAAGTGAAAGAAATAATAAAAAATGAACTTTTGATGCTTAAAGAAAAATTTGGTGATAAAAGAAAAACAGAAATAGTTGAAGGTATAGAAGAATTTGAAGATATTGATTTAATTAGACCAGAAGATATAGTTGTAACAATTTCTTATGAGGGTTATATAAAAAGAACGACACTTGATTCTTTTAGAAGACAGAGAAGGGGTGGAAAAGGTTTAATAGGAGCATCAACCAAAGAAGAGGACTTTATAAAACATCTTTTTTTAACAACTACAACTGATACAATTTTATTTTTTTCTAACAAAGGTAAAGTTTATTGGCTTAAAGGATATCTAATTCCAGAAGGAAGTAGAATGGCAAAGGGAAAACCAATAATAAATCTTTTAAGGATTGAACCAGAGGAGAAAATTTCAGCCGTTATCCCAGTGAAGGAGTTTTCAAAAGAAAAATTTTTAATAATGATTACCAAGAATGGACTTGTTAAAAAGACATCGCTTGAAAAATATAGTAAACCAAGAAAAGGTGGAATAATTGGTATTGGGCTGAAAGAAAACGACAAACTTATTGATGTCAAACTAACAGATGGTAATAATCATATTATTTTAAGCACTAAAAAGGGATTGATTATTAGATTCTCTGAAAAAGAAGTAAGGCCTGTTGGTAGAGATGCTGTTGGAGTTGTAGGGATAAGATTTAAAAGACAAAATGACGAAGTTGTCAGTTGTGAAATTGTAAAACCAGAAGAAGAAAATATGTCATTGCTTACTGTTTGTGAAAAAGGATATGGTAAAAGAACATTGGTAAAAGAATATAAAGTCCAACATAGAGGTGGAAAAGGAGTTATAGATATAAAAACCGGTCCGAAAAATGGTGAAGTTGTTGGTTCAAAACTTGTTTCAGAACAAGATGAAATAATTATAACTACTAAAAAGGGAATTGTTATAAGAATTAGAGTTTCTGATATAAGAATTGTTGGAAGAAATACAATTGGTGTTAAACTTATAAACCTTCCTGATGACGATAAAATAACAGATATAACAAAAGTGGAGAAAGAAAATAATGAGTAAAAATATTGAAATTATAAATCATACTGCTGATATAGGCATAAAAGTATATGGAAAAACAATAGAAGAACTATTTATAAATTCATTAAAAGGTTTATATAAAATAATGGGCATTAAACTGGACGGCACAGAAAGTATTGTTGAAATAAACATTCAAGAAGAAGAATATGAAAATTTAATAGTTAAATTTTTAAATGAGATAATATATTATGCAGAAACAAAGAAAATTGCTGGTGAAATTGAACAGTTAAAAGTGGAAAGAAAAGGTAATAAATATAATCTTTTTATTAAACTTATAATGAAAAAAATAAAAAGTATGGAAAAGGAAATAAAAGCAGCAACTTACCATAATTTAAAAATAGAAAAGATTGCTGATATGTATAAAACAACAATAATTTTTGATTTATAAATGAGAGGTATGATATGAAACAAGAAAAAAAATATTATCTTAATTTGCTTGAAAAAGAAAAAGAAAAAATCTTAAAAAATTTGTTATATGCAAGAGAGGTGATTGAAAAAGGAGAAAAAGGTATTCCAACTCATATTGCTGACCATGGAACAGATGAGTTTGAAAAGGACCTTGAAGTAGGGCTTTCAAATTCTGAAAGGAAAATACTTGAAGAAATTGACCTTGCAATAAAAAAAATAAAAGAAGGAACTTATGGCAAATGTGATAACTGTAAACAACCAATATCAAAAGCAAGATTAAAGGCTCTCCCTTATGCGAGATTTTGCATAAAGTGTCAAACAGAAAGAGAAAAAAGTGGGAAAAAATAAAACTTTTCCAAGTATTTTCTTTATTGCTACTTTTTTTGCTGTTTTTTTCGATCAAATAACAAAATTTTTTGTTGTAAACTTAATGAAAAAATTTGATGGAAATATAGATATAGTGAGTTTTTTCTCTTTAACACTTGTTAAAAATAAAGGGATAGTTTTTGGTCTGTTTAGTAATGAAAAAACAAAAATTTTTATAATATTTTTTTCTTTAATTGCAATTTTTTTTATAACTTTTTATGTTTTTAAATTTGAAAATTATCGGCAATTTTCTTTAGGACTAATCACAGGAGGAATTATTGGAAATTTAATTGACAGAATAAAGTATGGATATGTAATTGATTTTATAAACTTTCATTTTTTTCCTGTTTTTAATTTTGCAGATACTTTTGTGTCAATAGGTATCATTTTGTTTTTTTTAAAATACTTAAGAGAATAGAATGTGCCCTGTATTTATAAAAATAGGTAGTTTTGTAATATACTGGTATGGAGTTTTAGTTGCCATTGGTGTCTTTGTTTCAGTCGCAATATTTCAAAAAGAATCTTTAAAAGAAGGTTATAATGAAAAATTAATTTCACAAATTGTTTTCTGGACAATTCTCACAGGGATTATTGGAGCAAGATTTTTACATATTTTTGTAAATTTTTATTATTATATTCTTCATCCATTAGAAATTCTTAAATTAAGAAATGGTGGACTTGCGGTAGAAGGAGCAATTTTATTTTCTCTTATCTTTTTAATTTTATTTTCTAAAATTAAAAACATTTCAACCATTAAACTTCTTGATACAATTTCCATTTCAGTTCCTATTGGACAAGCAATTGGTAGAATAGGATGTTTTTTAAATGGTTGTTGTTATGGAAAGGAAACAAATTTTTTCTTTGGCGTTAAATTTCCATTTCTTGAAAGAAAAGTCCATCCAACAGAACTTTATTATTCATTTTTATATATAATACTTTTCTTTTTATTGAAAAAATTGTCTCAAAAATTCAAAAAGGGAGAAGGTTT
>JAMWCA010000028.1 GCA_023819545.1 Candidatus Omnitrophota bacterium | reverse complement strand
TTATATATTTGACAAACTTAAAACTTTGTTTTAATTTAAATATTCAAAAAGGGAGAATTCCATATGATAACTTTAAAAGATGCATTAGAATTGGTTTTAAAAGAAGTAAAATTGATGCCTATTGAAAGGATTGACCTTTTTTCTTGTTATGGAAGGATTTTAGCAGAAGATATTATCTCAGACATTGATATTCCAGGTTTTGACCGTGCTGCGATGGATGGATATGCAATAAATTCAATTTCTACACTGTCTGCATCTCCACAAAACCCTGTTATCCTTAAAGTAATTGAAGAAATTCCAGCAGGTAAAAAACCAAATAAAAAAATATTAATAAATGAATGTTCTATGATTATGACAGGTAGTTTAATGCCTGAAGGTTCAGATTCTGTAGTAATGCTTGAAGAAGTTGAGACATTAAGTAATTCAGAAGGCAAATTTATTAAGATAAAAAGGGAAATAAAAAAAGGAGAAAATGTTTCCTATAAAGGAGAAGATATTAAAAAGGGAGAATTAATTTTGAGTTCTGGTATTAAACTTGAACCTAATCATATCGGAATTTTAGGCAGTTTAGGTTATAAAAATGTTATTGTAAGAAAAAGACCAAAAGTTGGGATTTTAATTACTGGAAACGAAATTATATCACCTGGAAAAAAACTAACTTTTGGGAAAATTTATGATGCAAATAGTTATTCTCTTTACTCATTAATTATTAAATATGGTGGAATACCTGTTTATTTAGGGATTTCCAAAGATGATTATACTTCTTTAGAAACAAAAATAAAACAAGGTTTAAAAAATGATATACTTTTAATCTCTGGAGGTGTGTCGGAGGGGAATTATGACTTGGTAATAGATGTTTTAAAAAAACTTAAAGTAAAACAGATATTTTGGAAAGTCGCGGTTAAACCTGGGAAACCTGTATTTTTTGGGAAAAAAGGAAAAACTTTAATTTTTGGATTACCAGGATACCCTGTTTCTGCTTTTCTAAATTTTCAAAATTTAGTTAGACCATGTATTTTAAAGATGTTAGGACAAGAAAAAATAGAAAAGAAAAAAATAAAAGCAATCTTAACACAAACAATTGAAAATAAAGGAGATAGATTATCATTTATTAGGGTGAAATTAAAAGAAGAAAATGGAAAAATATTTGCAGATGTATTCCCAAAACAAAAATCAGGCATCTTAAAATCAATAGTTTTTTGTGATGGAGTTGTAAATTTACCTGTCGGTTCTGAAATAAGACAAGGAGAAGAAGTAGAGGTAGAATTATTATTTTAATTCTCTAAAAACGATCTCCAAAGGGCACCTCATAGGTAGAAAAGAGAAGAGAAAAATGGAGAAAAAATATGAACTTGTAGTGTGTGGAGGAGGAATTGCAGGAGTATGTTCAGCAATAGCAGGCAAAAGATTGGGACTATCTGCCTGTATAATTCAAGATAGACCTGTATTTGGCGGGAATGCAAGTTCTGAAATAAGAGTAAATATTGGTGGTGCATGTGCTACTAATTCATGGGCAAGAGAAACAGGAATTATTAATGAGATTTTTCTTGAGGAAAGAAAAAGGAATTATGAGTATCACAGAACTACATGGAATAATGGAATCCTTGATATTGTTTTGTATGAGTTTTTAAGAAATGAGGGAGTTGAAATATATTTAAATACATCTGTAAGAAAAGCAATTATGAAATCTAAAGAAGAAATAGAAGGTGTTTATTGTGTCCAACTTGGAAATGAAAAAGAATTTATTATTTATGGAGATTATTTTATTGATGCTACTGGTGATGGAGTTGTTGGTTTTTCTTCCGGTGCAGAATTTAGAATTGGGAGAGAAAGTAAATATGAGTTTGGGGAAGAACTTGCACCTGAGAAAGAAGATATGGGTATTATGGGCAATTCTCTTTTATTCCATGTCAAAGATATTGGGAAACCTGTTAAATTTGAACCACCAGAATGGGCGATTAAATTTGAAAAGGATGATATAACATTAAAAACAAGAGCACACAATTACCAGCCAGGATACTGGTGGATTGAGATTGGATGGCCATTTGATACAATTTATGACAATGAAGAAATAAAAGATAAATTACTCTCATATATTTTAGGCGTATGGGACCATATTAAAAATGCAGAAGAACATGGTTTTGCTAATTATATTATTGACTGGATTGGTATGGTTCCGGGGAAAAGAGAGTCAAGAAGGTTTATAGGAGATTATATTTTAAATGAAAATGATATTAAAAAAAGAAAAAAATTCAAAGATTCTATTGCTTATGGTGGATGGTTTATTGATTTGCATACTCCTGGTGGAATTTTGGCAAAAGACCAACCACCAGAACCAACGCACCAAATAGAAAGAGAAAAAAGATTAGAAGAACAAGATAAAAGATTTGTATATGTTTACCAAATACCTTATAGATGTATCTATTCAAAAAATATAAAGAATTTGTTTTTTGCAGGAAGGAATATAAGTGTTTCCCATGTAGCACTTGGAACTACAAGATTGATGGGCACTTGTGCATTAATTGGTCAGGCAGCAGGAACTGCTGTTTATCTATGTAAAAAATATAATTGTTCACCAAGGGAAATCTATGAGAAAGGTTATTATAAAGAACTACAACAAATATTGTTAAGAGAAGGATGTTTTATACCCGAAGTAAAAAATCAAGACAAAGGAGATTTATGTTTAAATTCTAAAGTTTATTCTTCTTCAACAAGCTCTTTAAAATTTGAAAAATTTGATGGTGAAATTAAACTTGATATCCCAATTGGACAGAAAGTTCCTCTTGAAGGGAAGATAGAAAAAATTAAATTTAAATGTAAGGTTGAAAAAGAAACCAATTTAAAATTTCATTTAAGGAATTCTTATGACTTATGGGATTTTAATTCAGAAGAAGATATTTTATTAAGAGAAATGAATCTTAAAAAATCAGATGAAGAGATAATTGTTGATATAAATTATGAATTCAAAAGGGGTATTTATTGGTTTTATTTTGATTCAAATCCTAATATCTATTTAAAAACAACATCTGAAAGTTTACCCGGTTTATCCTTGATTTCAAAACCAAGGGAAAAATGGAGATTTATTAGTTGGTCAAAAAGATTTAATTTATACTTTGAAATAGAGCTAGAAATTTATCCATTTGGGTCAGAAAACATAGTAAATGGGGTATCAAGACCTGAAAAATGGACAAATGTATGGATTTCTGATAAATCTTTCCCACAGTATCTTGAAATTGAATTTGAAAAAGAGAGAGAATTCAATTTTATTCAGTTTATTTTTGATTCAGAATTGGACAAAGAGTATACTCATTTTGAACCTTTATATATCCCAAAAAACATTCCAAAAGATTTTGATATTTTTGTTGAAAATAAAGGTAGATGGAATAAAATTTTAGAAATTCGGGACAATACTTCTTACTTTTGCAAATATAAAATTGATACAGTTAAAAGTAAAAAAATTAAAATAGAATTTTTATCAACAAATGGAAGTGAAAATCTAATCGTATATGAAGTAAGGGTTTATAAATTTTAAAAATGAAAAGATAGTTAAGATGGAAACAAAACAGCTTTTTAAAATTGAAGGAAAAAACAATTGTAATAGTGCAAGTCAGGGATTGGAAGTTTTTTGTAAAAATATTATATAATCAAGTTATATAATTAGAAGTGTCCTTGTAATTGATGGTGGATATACTTGTTGGTAATTTAAATAAATTCTTTGTCAAGGCATCTATACTGAATTGCTTCTGAAATATGGTGTGGAAGAATTTTTTCTGATTGATCAAGGTCTGCTATTGTTCTTGCCACTTTTCTTATTTTATCATATGCTCTTGCTGATATTTTTAGATTTTCTATAGCATTTTTTAATAAATCTTTTGCTTCATCTGATAGAATACAATACTTTTTTATTTGTGAAGAATTCATATGTGCATTGAAATAAATATTTTCATTTTTAAACCTTTCTTTTTGGATTTCCCTTGCCATTTCAACTCTTTTCCTTATACTTTCTGAACTTTCCTCTTCTTTCTCTTCAAACAAAATATTTGCTGGTAAACTTGTTATCTCTATATGTATATCAATTCTATCAAGCAATGGTCCTGATAGTTTCTTTCTATATTTTAAAATCTGTGATAAAGTGCAATGACATTCTCTTTGACTATCACCATACCAACCACATGGACATGGATTTGTTGCTGCTACAAGTAAAAATCTTGACGGAAATTCAATACGTCCTTTTGCTCTTGAAATATTAACTTTTCCATCTTCAAGTGGTTGCCTTAATCCTTCAAGAACATCCCTATGAAATTCAGCCATCTCATCAAGAAATAAAACACCATTATGTGCTAAACTTACTTCTCCTGGTTTTGGGACTGCCCCTCCACCTATTAAAGCAATATCTGAAATTGTATGATGAGGACTTCTAAATGGTCTTTCAAAAACAATAGGCCCTTTTAAAATACCACTAACTGAATGAATCTTTGTAATTTCCAATGCCTCCTCTAATGTTAGAGAAGGTAAAATTGTTGGTATTCTTCTTGCTATCATTGTCTTTCCACTTCCAGGAGAACCTATCATTAAAATATTATGTCCACCACTTACTGCAACCTCAACTGCTCTTTTAACATATCTTTGTCCTTTTACTTCTTTAAAATCAACATCATATTTGTTTCTTTTATTAAAAATTTCTTCAATATCTGATTTAACTGGTTCTATTTCTTTTTCTCCTATTAAAAATTCAACACATTGATTTAAATTTTTTACAGGATAAACATCTACATCTTTTATGATAGACCCTTCAAGAGAATTTTCAAAAGGTATAATAAACTTTTTACTTTTAATTTCTTTTAATTTTAATACCATAGGTAAAATACCGGGAACAGGCCTTATTTCTCCATTTAAAGCAAGTTCACCAACAAAATAAAATTCATTAATTTTTAACTGTTTTATCTTCCCACTTGCTGCAAGTATCCCTATTGCAATTGGTAAATCAAAATATGGACCTTCTTTCCTTAAATCAGCAGGAGCAAGATTAATTGTGATTTTCCCTGATGGGAATTCATATCCAGAGTTTTTAATTGCAGGTTTTATTCTATCCTTACTTTCTTTAATTGCCTGATCTGGAAGTCCAACTATTGAAATTCCTGGAACCCCTTTTGAAATATCAACTTCTATTTCAACAGGATAAGCATCAATTCCCCAAATTGTAAAAGAAGATATTTTTGAAATCATAATTTTAATCTACATTTTTTAACTTTTTCTGTCAATATCCCTTTCTTTATCCATAAAATAAGAGAATATAGTTGACAGATTAAGAAAGTAGAATATAAAATTAAATTATGGAAAGAAGGATTAGTTTATCTGCAAATTCTTTAAATATTTTTAGAGAATGTGAAAGATGTTTTTACCTCCAAATAAAGCATAATATTTCAAGACCAAGAGGACCAATGCCTTCAATTGCAAGTGGGATAGATTCTTTGATAAAAATGTATTTTGAACATTTTAGAGAAAAAAATAAATTGCCTCCATTTCTGAAAGGTAAAGTTGATGGCAAATTAATTACTAATCTGAAAAAAACCTACTATTACGATATAGAAAGTAATAATAAATATTATCTTTGGGGACATCTTGATGAAGTAATTCAACTCCCAGATGGTCTATATATTCCACTTGACCATAAAACAAGAGCAAGTTTACCACAAGGAGAACCTCACGATGCTTACAAATTTCAACTTTCAATCTATTCATTGCTTTTAAAAAAAGAAAATAAAGGAAAAGAAGTTGATTTAGGGTATCTTGTTTATTATTACCCAGAAAAAAAGTTAATTGATTATGATGCGAATGATATTAAAAACATAATAAATTTTAGTTTTGAAGTAAAGGAAGTAAAATTAGAAATAAAAGAAACCAAGGAAATAATTGAAAATGCTATAAAATGTATTGAAAAAAATAAACTCCCTGATAAAGGGGCTAATTGTGAATACTGCAACTGGATTGAAGAAGCAAAAATTTATTATTTAGAAAAATCATTTTATGAAATAAAAAAAAATCAAGATAAAGAAGAAAAAGAAGAAGAAATTAAAGACACTCTTTTTTAGTTTTTTTTAATTGAACGTAGAAAGCAATAAACTAAAAGATAAATAATAGTCCCCCAAGAAGTTATCATCATAATCCAACCACTAAGTTTCAAATTTTTCTCCTTTTTTACTCCATGAAATTTTAACAAGTATGCATAAAGTTAAAAATAATAAAACAAGAATAATTCTCGTCATAATAATATAAGGTAAATTTTCTCTTGGATAATTTTTCATTAAAAATGTTGGAATTGCATATTGAACAATCCAGGAAAATAAGATAGATAATAAAAACAAAGGAGTTATATATTTGATTATAAATTTATAAAATTTTGGTAAAGTAATATCTGAACCTGAGTGCATCTCTTCCCATGCATTTTCCATACCAAAAACCCAAGCAAAAAGAATTGTCTCAACTGTTGCAAAAACAACAAGAGCAAAAGTCCCACCCCAGAAATCAAGTTCATCAACAACTCCTTTACTTAAAAACAAAACAGAAAGATGTGAGAGTAAAAAACAAACAATCCCAAAAATTAAAACGCTTTTTTTCTTTGATAAATTAAACTCATCTTCAAGAAAAGCAATCGCTGGTTGACAAAGTGAAATTGAAGAAGTAAGTCCAGCAAGAAAAAGTAAAAAGAACCATAATATCTCAAAAATTTTACCAAATGGAAGCGATTTTAAAATTAATGGCATAGTGACAAATCCGAGATTAAAAGAACCTTGATTTGCAACTTCTCTAATACCAACTGGTCCAAAAAAAACAAAGGCAGCAGGAATAACTATACTCCCTCCAAGAATAACTTCAGCAAATTCATTTGTACTCGCACTTGTAAGTCCTGAAAGTAAAACATCGTCTTTCTTTGTCAAGTAACTCGCATAGGTAAGAATAACTCCAATCCCTACACTTAAAGTAAAGAATATCTGCCCTGCTGCTGAAAGCCAGACCTTTGCATCTTTCAAAGAAGAAAAGTCAGGATTCCATAAAAAGCCAAGCCCATTTAAAGGAGACCAGAAAGGATTAATTTGATTTTTTAAAGTTAAAACTCTTATAACTAAAATTAAAGCAAATAAAAATAAAGTTGGCATCGCAATTTTACAAACTCTTTCAATTCCCCTTTTTATTCCAAAATATATTATTAAAAGATTTAGGACAAAAGTTATTACAAAAAATAAATAGGCAGGTAGAATTGATGAAAAGTACTGATTTTTAACAACTCCTTGATATCCCTGTAAGAATGCGACCATCTCATCTTTTTTAGAAATTAAAGAAAAATCATCTCTTAAAGGGAAAAATGTATAGGCAAGCAACCATGATTCAATATAGGTATAATAAATAAAAATCGCTATCGGGCCAAAAATCCCAATAACACCAAAATACTTAATAAACCTATTTTTCCTCCATAATGTGTGAAATATTCCTGGAGCAGTTCCATGACCAAAACCTCCTCCAAATCTTCCTATTGTCCATTCTATCCACATCAGAGGTATTCCAAGCAAAAAGAGAGAAATAAAATAAGGAATTATAAAAGCTCCGCCACCATTTTTTACTGCCTGAACAGGAAATCTCAAAAAATTACCAAGCCCAACAGCACTACCAGCAACAGCAAGAATAACTCCTAATCTGCTTCCCCACCTTTCTCTTTCCATCTTTTAAATTTTTAAATTTTTCAAAAACTCAACGCACTTTTTATAACCAATTTCTTTATCTTTCCCTTCATATTCAATACACAAAACACCTTTATAATTATTATCTTTAAGTATTTTAATTGCATCAACAATAGGAACTTCTCCTTGTCCAAGAACTTTTCCAACATAATTTTCTCTACTCCCAACCCCATCTTTTATATGTGTATGTAAAGCGTAAGGAGCAATTAATTTATATATTTCAATTAATTTCTCAACAGGATATCCATACCATCTATAATTCATTGTATCAAGATTAGCTCCAAGAAATTTTGAATTAATTTTGTTAAATATCTCAAGTTGAAACTCATAATCATTTGTTAATAAACCATGGTTATCAAGAGCAAGATAAACATTTTCTTTTTCAGCAATCTCAACACTTCTTTTAATACCCTCAATTATTAAATTTTTATAGTTTTTACTATCTACTTCCTCTTTTGGCCAACCACCATCAATTCTTATCAAATTACAATCTATTTCTTTAATATTTTTGCATAACTCTCCTATTTTTTTAACTTGATTAAGGAGGTCTTCTTTTGTTTTTTGAACAAAATCATTTCCTGCACTGACTTGAGAGACATTTACATTATATTTTTTTATCAATTTTTTTGCTTCTTCTAAATCATTGATAGAAATCTCAACATATTCAACAAAATTTTCCTTACACCACTTAAAAATATCTTCAATACTTTTAAAAGAAAAATTATATGCAATTACTCCAATTTTTTCCATATTTTGCTCCTTTTAATCTTATATTTTAATATATTTTGGGGAATTTTGAAATTTAATGTATAATATTTGAATGTTATATATAGTTGCAACCCCTATCGGAAATATAAAAGATATAACTTTAAGAGCGTTAGAAGTTTTGAAAGAGGTTGATTTAATTTTATGTGAAGATACAAGAGAAACGGGTAAACTTTTAAATTATTATAAAATAAAAAAACCACTTTTAAGTTATTATAAGGAAATCGAAAAAAAAAGAGTAGGAAAGGTAATAGAATTATTAAAAGAAGGTAAAAAAATTGCTCTTGTTTGTGATAGAGGGACACCTGGAATTTCAGACCCTGCTTATATACTTTTAAATGAAGCATATAAAAACAATATAAAAGTAATTCCAATTCCAGGTCCTTCTGCACTTACAGCAGCAATGAGTATTTCGGGTTTTCCTTTAAAGAAAGTTTATTTTTTAGGTTTTTTACCAAAAAAAGAAAATCAAAAAAGGAAAGTTTTTAGTGAATTCAAAGAAAAAAATGAAACATTTATTTTTTTTGAATCGGTCCACAGGATAGAAAAGACAATAAACTTACTCAATGAAATTATGCCTGAAAATGAAGTTTGTATATGCAGAGAATTGACAAAACTTTTTGAAGAAATTATAAGAGGAAAAGTTAAAGAAGTATTTGAGATTTTTAAAAAAGAAAAGAAAAAAGGGGAGTTTGTTATTATAATAAAAGGAGAAAAAAATGGCTATTAAATTCTTTAAGAAAAGAAAAAATGTTAGAATTATTCTTTGGATTATAACAATTCTTATTATCCCTGGTTTTTTCTTTTGGGGAGTTGGAATTGGCTCGGATAAGAAATCTCAATATGCTGCAATTGTAAATAGAGAACCGATAAGTTTAAGAGAATTTTATGATCAATTATGGAAAGTTGAACAGAAGTATAGAGAGATTTTTGGAGAAAATTACAGTCAAATTAAAGACAAATTAAATATTGAAAAAAATGTTTTAGAAAATTTGATTAGAGAAAAATTATTGTTACAGCAAGCAAGAAAAAAAAGAATAAGAGTTTACAAAAATGAAATAGTGAGTGTAATAAAGCAAGACCCAATTTTTAAAAATGAGAAAGGAGAATTTGATGAAGAAAAATTTAAGCAAATAATCAGTAATTATCCAGAAGAAGAACTTGCAAAGATTGAACAAGAAATTAAAAAAGAAATTTTATTACAAAAACTTAAAGAGCAGGTCGTATCTGAAACAACTATAGATGTAAGTGATAAAGAAGTAGAGGATTATTTAAAATTTACAGGAAATGAAAAAATTGATAGGGAAAATATAAGAAAAATGATTTTATGGCAGAAAAAGGAAAATTATTTTGAGGACTGGTATAAAAAATTAAGAGAAAAATCAAAAATCATTATCTATTTACCCCTTGAAAAGAAAATAGAAGAAAAATGATTGAATTTAAACCTTTTAAAGGATTTATATACAATTTAAAGAAAATAAAGGATATTTGTAATGTTATTTCTCCTCCTTGGGACTTAATAAATCAGGAAATAAAAGAAAAACTTTTATCTATCTGTGAATATAATATAGCAAAATTAATAACAATAGAAAATAATCCTGACCATGTTTTAAATTTTTTTGATTTTTGGGTTAAAAATGAAATTTTAATTCAAGAGGAGAAAGAGTATTTTTACTTTTTAAAGACCGCTTTTGAATATGATGGCAGAATTTATAAAAGGAGTGGAATAATTGGAATTTTAAAATTAGAGGATTTTGAAACTAAAAAAATAATTCCACATGAAAAAATTTTCCAAAAATATTCAGATAATAGATATAAACTTATTGAAAAATGTAGAGCAAATTTCTGTCCTGTCTTTATGTTATACCAAGATAAAAATTTTTTATTAGAGGACATGATTGAGAAAGGAAAAGTTTACACAAGATTTAAATTCAACTCTGAAAACTTAGAATTTGGAAAAATTGAAGAGATAGAACATGTAGAAATTATAAAAAACTTTTTTAAAGATAAGAAAATTTTTATTGCTGATGGACATCATAGATATAATGCTTCCCTTATGTTTTATAAAAATAATCCAGAACCAAAAAATGCATATATTCTTGTTTATCTTACAAATATTGAATCTGAAGGTGTTTTAATTCTTCCAACCCATAGATATATCCCAGTAGATGTTGAAATAAATTTTAAACAAAAAGATATTAAGATAATTGAAAAACCAAATTTTGAAAGTATGAAAGAGCAAATGGAAAAAGGGCAAAGAGAAATAGGAATGTTTTATAATGAAAAATTCTACACACTTAATTTAAATGAGTATATTAAAAAAATTAATGCAGATTCTGACTATAAAAAAATTGACACATTTATAGTTGACAATTACCTCTTGAAAGATTTTGTTAAGATAAAAGGAGAAACTGAATTTCTTTATCATAGTTCAAAAGTTTATCTTCTGAAAGAATATGAAAAGAGAAAAAAAGGAGTTATCTTCTTTTTAAATCCAGTTAAAAAAAATTCATTTATTGAAATCTGTTTAAAAGGTAAAATTATGCCTCCCAAATCAACCTTCTTCTTCCCAAAAGTCCCTTCAGGTCTTGTTATTTATAAATTTCCACAATAGATGATAGATAATTCACAATTTTATAAACATTTTTTTCTTTTACATAACCCATGCCACATGAAGGAGTAAATATGAATTGTTCTTTTATTTCTTCAATTCTATTCCCTTTTTCTTCAAAGTATTTATAAATCGAATATAATTTTTCTTTTACTTGTTCAAAATTTACATTTTCAATTTCATCTGTAGATGGTACTATTCCCCACGCAATCAATTTACCATTCTGTAAAAAATTTTTTATATCTTCCCAATATGCAAAAAAATTTTCAGAAAAGTTAAAAGAATCAAAACTTAAAATGTCTATATCTAAATTCAAAAAAATATTCCAATCAGTATTACCGCAACAGTGTACCCCTATTAAGATTTTATTATTCCTCTCCCTTAAAAATTTTATTAAATCTCTAAAAATATTTATTATTCTATTCTTATCAACAGGAAAAAAAGCAGATCCAAAACTTGACATAACTGGTTCGTCATAGAAAATTATAGGGATTTTCCCTTTTTCTTTTATTTTTTTTGCCATCCATAATCCTTTCATCCCCAGAATTTTAATAAAAATATCTTCAAAAATTTCATTAAATATTAAAGGTTTCCCTTCTGTATCTTTAACTGTTGATAAAAAAGTTATAGGACCTGAAATTTGTCCTTTTAAAA
>JAMWCA010000027.1 GCA_023819545.1 Candidatus Omnitrophota bacterium | reverse complement strand
AGTAAAAGATTGCCAAAACAAGTTTGTTTATTTCCAGTAGTAAATCTTGATAATATGATACCTTTATTAGAGATATATTTTAAAAATTTTTCTTTTCAAGATGGATACTATCTCCTAACCGACGACCTTAAATTTAGAAAAATACTATTTTCTTCTCTCATAAAAATTTGACATTTTTTTAAAATTTATGTTAATTTAAAAATATGGATGAATTTAAAACAATTTTGAAAAAAAATTATTTAAGAGATTTCCTTTCATGGCGTTGAATATTCCTTTTTAAATCTCCCTCTTTTTTTCTATTTAGAAATCTTTTTCTTTAAAGAGGAGGTAAAAATGGAAAAAATATTCCATAAACTTCTTGAAAATAAAAATTTAACAAAAGAGGAGACATATAATGTTTTTAAAGATATAATGGAGCTAAAAATTTCTCCTATAAAGACATCTGTCTTTTTGACTTTGTTAAAGGTAAAAAAAGAGAGTTCAGATGAAATAACAGGAGCAGTAAAATTACTAAGAGAAAAAATGTTAAAATTACAAACAAACAAGAAAAAAATAGGTGATACCTGTGGAACAGGTGGTGACTACTCTGGAACATTTAATATATCAACTATCTGTGCAATAGTTGCTTCCTGTTTAGGTATATCAATAGCAAAACATGGGAATAGGTCTATCACAAGTAAATGTGGGAGTGCAGATGTTTTAGAATATCTCGGATATAAAATAGACCTTGAACCAGAAAAAAGTAAAGAATTACTTGAAAAATTTAACTTTACCTTTTTGTTTGCTCCATTGTATCATAAAACAATGAAAAATGTTGCAGAAATAAGAAAAGAACTTGGATTTAGAACGATTTTTAATATTATAGGACCTTTATGTAATCCTGCTTGTGCAAATTATCAAATTATGGGAGTTAATGATTATTTTCTTTTAAAAATTATACCAAATGTTTTCAGAAATTTTGGAATAAAAGGATATGTTTTTCATTCCGAAGATGGGCTTGATGAAATAACACTTACTGGAAAAACATATATTGTTGAAATTGACAAAGAAATTAGAGAATTTGAAATTTATCCAGAGGATTTTGGAATGAAAAGATGTAATCTTGAAGATATAAAAGGAGGTAATTTAAAAGAAAATGCTGAAATATTTATTGATATAATAAAAGGAAAAGAAAAAGGGCCCAAAAAAGATATAGTATGTTTGAATACTGCCTTTTTGCTTAAAGCAACAGGAATTGTTAATAAAATTGAAGAAGGAATTGAATTATCTAAGGAAACTTTAAAAAAAGGAATCCCTTACAACAAATTTAATAAAATTCTTGAATTTATAAAAAAATGAGAATACTTTCAATTATTTTTTTACTTGTTTTTAGCTCAATAGTTTTTTGTGAAGATATTGAGATTGGATTAAAAAAACAAGCAGCGATTGATTTATGTAATTTTCCCGATTTAACAGAAGGAATTGTAGATTTACTTTATCTTACTGTTGACAATTACTGGCACTTAGGTGAATATTCAAAAATTTTCCCCGTTTTTAATTTAATCACAAAAATTTTGCCTGAAGATACTAATGCTTATTTAACTGGTGGATGGTTTCTTATTAATGGTATTGCTTCAAAATATCAAGGTGAAAAAAAAGAAAAAATAAAAAATTATGCACTTGAATTTATGAAAAAAGGGATTAGAAAAAACCCACAAGATTATAGGATATATTTTGAAATTGCATGGTTTTATTTTAATGAAAAAAAATATAAAGAGGCACTTGAATATCTTGAAATGGCAGAAAAATTTGAACATTCTTTTTATGTTGAAAACTTAAAAGCACATATTTACATGAAAATGAATGAAAAGGAAAGGGCAATAAAAGAATGGGAAACAATTAAAGAAAAGTATCCTGAAAGAAAAGAAATTGCAGAGAAATTTATTAAATTGTTGAAAGAAGAAAAATGAATATACTCTCAGAGATAATTAAAATTAAAAAGAATATTGTTGAAGAAAAAAAGAAGAAACTTCCACTTAAAAAAATTTTGGAAAGTATTGAAAAGACAAAAAATTTAAGTATATATGAAAGTTTAAAAAATCACTTTGGTTTAATTGCAGAATTAAAAAGGGGTTCTCCATCTTTAGGTCTAATCAACAATAATTTAGATTTTAAAAAGATTTCTATAATTTATCAAAAATGTGGTGTAAGTGGTATTTCTGTTTTAACCTGTGAGCCATATTTTTTGGGTTCTATTGAGGATTTAAAAACAGTAAAAGAAGTAGTTACTCTTCCAATTTTAATGAAGGACTTTATTATAGATGAATATCAGATTTATGAAGGAAAGTATTATGGTGCAGATTTTGTTCTTTTAATCGTAAGAATCCTTGAAGACCAGAAGATAAAAAAATTTATAAAAATTTGTGAGAAAATCTCTATTGAAGTTTTAATTGAAATATTTAACATTGAAGATTTAAAAAGAATTTTTAAAATAGTTGAAAACTGGGAAAACAAAATTCTTGGCATCAATAATAGAGATTTAAAAACACTTAAAACAGATATAAATAACACATTAAATTTGATTAAACATATACCTATTGATAAAATAATTGTCATAAGTGAAAGTGGAATAAAAGAAAAAGAGGAAATTTTGCTTCTTAAAAATTTGGGAGTAAAAGGTGTATTAGTAGGAGAAAGTATTTTAAAAAGTAAAAATATAGAACAAAAAATAAAAGAATTGAAAAATTAAAAATAGGAGGGAAAATGGAAGAAAATAAAATTTATTTATCTGAAAGAGAAATGCCTCAAGTTTGGTATAATATTTTACCTGACCTGCCAGAACCACTTCCTCCGGTAATCCATCCAAAAACAAAACAGCCAGTAACACCAGATGATTTAGCACCAATTTTCCCAATGTCTCTTATTATGCAAGAATTTTCACCTGAAAGATGGATTGAAATTCCTGATGAGGTTTTAAAAGCATATAAAATTTATAGACCTACTCCTTTACATAGAGCAAGAAATCTTGAAAAAGCATTAAAAACAAAAGCAAGAATTTATTTTAAAAATGAATCAGTATCTCCTCCTGGTTCTCATAAACCAAATACTGCAATTGCTCAGGCATATTATAATAAGATAGAAGGAGTAAAAAGATTAACAACTGAAACAGGTGCAGGTCAATGGGGAAGTGCTCTTGCTTTCGCCTGCAAACTTTTTGACCTTGAATGCGTGATCTTTATGGTTAAGGTTTCATATCATCAAAAACCATATAGAAGATTACTTGCTCAGTCATGGGGGGCAACTATGTATCCTTCCCCTTCAGATAAAACAGAATTTGGAAGAAAAGTATTAGAAAAAGACCCTAATTCACCTGGTAGTTTAGGTATAGCAATATCAGAAGCAATAGAAGAAGCAGTAAAAAGAGAGGATACAAAATATTCCCTTGGAAGTGTTTTGAATCATGTTTTATTACATCAAACAATTATAGGACTTGAAACGAAAAAACAACTTGAAATGATTGGAGAAAAACCGAATGTTTTAATTGGATGTGTCGGCGGAGGAAGTAATTTTGGCGGATTTATTATGCCTTTTGTTCCTGACAAACTTAAAGGAGAAAATATAAGATTTGTTGCTGTTGAACCAAAAGCATGTCCAACATTAACAAAAGGATTATATAGATATGATTTTGGAGATACGGCTTGTACAACTCCACTTCTTAAAATGTATACTCTCGGACATAGTTTTATTCCACCTGGAATTCATGCGGGTGGATTGAGATATCATGGAGATGCACCTTTAATCTGTCATCTTTATAAACTTGGAATTGTTGAAGCAGTTGCTTATCATCAAACAGAATGTTTTAAAGCAGGAATCCTTTTTGCTCAAACAGAAGGTTTTTTACCTGCTCCTGAAACAACCCATGCTATAAAAGCAGTTATTGATGAAGCTAAAGATGCTCCAGAAGGAAAAGTTATTGTCTATAACCATTCAGGACACGGATATTTTGACCTTTCTGCTTATGGAGAATATTTTGAAGGGAAACTTGAAGATTTTGAATACCCTGAAGAAAAAATAAAAGAAGCATTAAAAGATTTACCTGAAATTTAATGGTTGAAATAAAAATCTGCGGTTTTAAAAGAAAAAAAGATATTGTTGATGCAATAAGCGTTGGTATTAAATGGATTGGATTAAATTTCTACGAAAAAAGTCCAAGATATATTGAATTAAATGAAGCAAAAAAATTGATTGAAGATTTATCCAATGAAGTTAGAAAAATTGGTGTTTTTGTAAATCCAGATGAAAAAAAATTATATGAAACCGTTAAAAAAATTAAATTAGATGGAATTCAATTACATGGGAATGAACCTTTTTCTCTTATTGATAGATTTAAAAAAATATTCCCTGAAAAGATTGTTATTAAAGCAATAAGAGTTAAAACAAAACAAGAAGTTTTAAAAAAAATAAAATATTATAGAATGGCTGATTTTTTTTTACTTGATTCTTATGTAGAAAAAAAAATAGGTGGGACTGGAATATTAATAGATGAAAGTAAAATTGAAAAAAACAAATTGCCATTTAATAAAATTTTTATTGCAGGTGGAATAACGCCTGAAAATGTAAAAGATATAATAAAGAAATATAAACCCTTTGGAATAGATATTGCTTCAGGAGTTGAAATTGCTCCAGGGATAAAAGATATTGAGAAAATAAAAAAACTTATTGAAGAGGTTAAAAATGTTACCGGATAGAAAAGGAAAATTTGGAATATTTGGTGGTAAATTTGCTCCTGAGACATTAATTGAACCACTTGAACAACTTGAAATTGCATATAAAAAAATATCTAAAACAAAAGAATTTAAAGAAAGATTAAATTATTTATTGAAGGAGTATGCAGGAAGACCAACTCCTTTATACTTTGCAGAAAATTTTAGTAAATTCCTTGGATTTAAAGTATATTTAAAAAGAGAAGACCTTGTATTTACAGGCGCTCATAAAATAAATAACACTCTTGGTCAGGTCCTTCTTGCAAAAATGATGGGTAAAACACGAATAATTGCAGAAACTGGAGCAGGTCAACATGGTGTTGCAACTGCGACAGTTTGTGCTTTACTTAATATAAAATGTGAAGTTTATATGGGAGAAATTGATGTTGAAAGACAAAAGTTGAATGTTTATAGAATGAAGCTTCTTGGAGCAAAAGTAATTCCTGTAAATTCTGGAAGTAAAACATTAAAAGATGCTATAAATGAAGCGATGAGGGATTGGATTGCTAATTTTAAAACTACTCATTATGTTATTGGTTCGGTTGTCGGTCCTCATCCTTATCCTATGATTGTTAGAAATTTCCAATCTGTTATAGGCAAAGAAACAAAAAAACAAATTATTGAAAAGGAAAGGAGATTACCTGATTTTTTATTAGCATGTGTTGGAGGAGGAAGTAATAGTATCGGTTTATTTCATCCATTCTACAAATATAAGAATGTTAAATTTATTGGGATTGAAGCAGGAGGGACTGGAATAAATACAGATAAACATGCGGCAACTCTTTCAAAAGGGCAAAAGGGTGTCTTACATGGAAGTTTTTCATATATTTTACAGGACAATTATGGACAGATAAAAGCAACTCATTCAATTTCAGCAGGACTTGATTATCCAGGGGTAGGTCCAGAACATTCTTTTTATAAAGAGACGAAAAGGGCTGAATATTTTGCTGTAAATGATCAAATCGCGTTAAAAGGATTCCATATTTTAAGTGAACTTGAAGGAATTATCCCTGCTTTAGAATCAGCGCATCCGATTGGTTGGTTAATAGAAAATAAGAAAAAATTTAAAAAAAGTGATATAGTTGTTGTCTGTCTTTCAGGAAGAGGGGATAAAGATGTAATGGAAGTTGCAAAAATAGAAGGAGAATTATGACTGAAATTGAAAGAAAATTTATTGAATTAGAAAAGAAAAAAGAAAAAGCATTAATTTTATATTTTACTGCTGGTTTCCCTTCTTTTGAAAAGTCAATAGAAATAATTAAAAAAAGTGCCGAGAAAGGAACAGATTTAATTGAGATAGGAATTCCTTTTTCTGACCCAATTGCTGATGGACCTATAATTCAATATACATCAATAAAGGCGCTTGAAAATGGAATTAATACTGATAAATGTTTTAAACTTGCTTCCTTATTGAAAAATATAATTAATGTCCCATATTTATTTATGTCCTATTTTAACCCGATCTATAAATATGGAATAGAAAAATTTGCTGATAGATGTGTTGAATCTGGAGTCAGTGGTCTGATAATTCCTGACCTTCCATATGAAGAAAGTTTTGAAATAAAAAAGATTCTGAAGGAAAGGAATATAAATCTAATTTATTTTTTAACACCATATACTTCACAGGAAAGAACAAAAAAAATTGTAAGAAAAGCAAATGGTTTCATTTATTTCATAAGCATTGCTGGAGTTACAGGTCCAAGAGAAAGTTTAAGCCCAGAAACAATTCAATCACTGAAAAGAATAAAGAAAATTAGAAAAATATCAGTTGCTTTAGGTTTCGGTATATCAAATAAAGAACAAATAAAAAAAGTAAAAAAATATGTTGATGGAATAATAATTGGAAGTTTCTTTTTGAAGAAAATAATAGATGGAAAAATCGGAGAATTTGAAGAATTAATAGTTGAATTTAAAAAAGAATTAAAAACTTACTAAATTTGCCAATTATCTTTTGATTTCATTATCAAAATTTTGGTTGAAAATAAAAAGTATAGAAGGTAAAATAAATAAAGGAGAAAAACGAATGAAAAGAATACTGAAAATCTTTAAAAAATTTTTTATCTTGATTATAATTTTAGGGATTTTTGGAGGTGGTTGGTTTTATTATAATAAATACAAGGAAGAAAAATTAAGACGACTTGCAGAAGAGGAGAAGAAAAAACAAGAAGAATTAGAAAAGGAAAAACAGAGGAAATTTCTTGAAGAAAAACAAAAAGAATTTGAAAATTTAATAAGTGAAATAGAAAAATACTTTAAAATAGGTGATTATACAAAAGTAAAAGAATTAGCAGAAAAAGCATTAATTCTTGCTAAACAATTCAATTTTTCTACTGATAGAATAAATCAAATTCTGCATCAGATAGAAGTAAATATTTATCTTGCAAAACTTAAAAAACTTGAGAAGGAAAATCAAGACATTTACAAATATTTTTATGTGAGAACTCAATTACAAAAAATACCTTCAATAAAAGAGATTTCAAATCTAAAAAATAAAATATTAGAAAAAACTTATGAAAATGAATACAATGTGAAACTTATTTTGGCATATAATTCGCTTGAAGAATTAAGAAGAGGGATAGAGCCATCTTATAATTATTTTATAAGTAGGAAGTTTTATTCTGAAGCAAAAAAAATTAGAGAAAAGAGAAATATTAAAAAACAAGAAATTGAAGATAAAATTCATAATTTACAAAATGAATTATATTTTACATCCAAAGCACTCTATAAAAATACAATTCCAACTTCTCTTTACTGAAAAATGGATAAAAAATCTGTTAATATTGGAGTTATTGGCTGTGGCACTGTTGGTTCAAGTTTTATAAAAAATTTAACTTTGAAAAAAGAAATAATAAAAAGGAAAATAGGAATTGAAATAAATATTTTAAAGGTTTTTGATAAGGATAAAAGTAAAATTTCACAGTTTAAAGATATTTGCGCAAATTCGCCTGATGAAATAATTGAAAATGAAAATATTGATATAGTTGTTGAATTGATTGGAGGAACTGATTATGCATATGAATTCGTTAAAAAAGCAATAGAAAATAAAAAATCAGTCGTTACAGCAAATAAGGCATTGCTCTCAAAATATGGAAATGTTCTATTTAAAAAATCAAAAAGTAAAAATGTCTATATCGGATTTGAAGCAAGTGTTGCAGGAGCAATACCAATTATAAAATCATTAAAAGAAAGTTTTTTAGCAAATAAAATAAATAAAATTCTTGGTATTTTAAATGGAACTACAAACTTTATTCTTTCAGAAATGTATTATAAGGAGATAAATTTCAATGAAGGAGTTGAAAAAGCAAAAAAACTTGGATATGCAGAGGTAGACCCAACACTTGATATAAGTGGCTACGATACTGCTCATAAGATTCTTATACTCGCTTATTTAATTTCAGGTAAATTATTTCAGATAGATAAAATTTTTATTGAAGGAATAGACAAAATAGAACCAATAGATATAAAATTTGCAAGTGAATTTGGATATAGAATTAAATTACTTGGTATATGTAAAAAAGAGGATAAAAAGTTAGAGATAAGAGTTCATCCTACTTTACTTCCAAAATCACATTTACTATCTCTTGTTGAAGGAGTTAATAATGCTGTTTATGTAGAAGGAGATTTAATAGGAAAATCTCTTTTTTATGGTGAAGGTGCTGGAGGGAATGCAGCAAGTAGTTCAGTAATAAGTGATGTTATAGATATAAGTAAAAAGATTGTTAATAAAGGTTTTGTTGAAGAAAATTTTATATCTGATAATAGTTTATATTTGAAACCATTTCAAGAAATTGAAACAAATTATTATTTTAGATTTACAGCAATTGATAAACCAGGAGTTCTTGCAAAAATATCAAAAATTCTTGGGAATAATAACATAAGTATCTCATCAGTAATTCAAAAACAAGACAATCCAGAAAAAGCAGTTCCAATTATTATGCTAACTCATAAAGCAAAAGAAAAAAATGTGAATAAAGCAATAAAAAAAATAAATCAACTTGATGTAATAAAAAAACCTACAGTCATTATACGAATTGAACAAAACATTATGTAAAAAATTTGAATACTTTAAATTCAGAAATTTCTTAACTTCTTTCTTTTATCTTTTCTTTTTCAAATTCTTTAAGTTGAGACAAAAAATCATCTATTTTATTTTCTGTTTCATCCCATTTTATTTCTTCTTTTGGAAACATCTTTGTTTCTTTTACAACATATAATAAAAATAAATCCTCCCCTTTTTCCTTTATATATTTTATTACTTCTCTTCTACTCTCAAAAAGTTCTTCCCCTCTTTCCAGTACTGGGATTTTCTTTAACTCATCTTCAGGTAAGTTTCTTATTGCAGCATACATAATTGCAGAAAAAGTAAACTCTCTTGAAAGCAATATCTCCTCTATAATCTGCTCTCCTGTACTTATTCCTGTTTTAAGTGCCTCTTCTGGAGAAAGGCATAAATAAACTTTTGGTCTAATTCTATATCTTTTAATCTCTTTCTCCACAATTTAAATTTTACCTGAAATTTTTTATCTTGTATAATATTTTTTCTATGAAAATAAAATTTCCAGAACCAGATATAGTTGATTTTAAAAAAGTCCTTTCAAGACAAAATAAAGGATATAGAATTCATTGCTGTGAACTTCACATTGATGAAGAAATTTTAAAATTTTTATCAGAAAATTTTTTTGAGAAAAGATGGATTGAACCAGTTGATTATGAATCACAGAAAAAGTCAATTAAAAATATTGTAGAAATCTATTACAAACTTGGTTTTGACACAATCAGGTTAAGTTCTTATTTTAGATTCTCTTCAAATTTAAAATTTTTTTTTCAAAAAAGAAATAGATGACACTGCTTTGTTTTCTCGTGGTAAAAGAAAATGGATAAACGAAAAACAAGGAATAATAAAAAACTGGGATGACTTCAATAATTATCTATGGCCAGAACCAGAGAAAATTGATTTATGGGTTTTTGAATATTTATCTGAAATTTTACCAGAAAATATGGGCATTTTTTTATCTGTCTCTCAAGGAATTTTTGAAATAGTTATGTTTTTGTTTGGTCTTGAAAATTTATGCTATCTTATTTATGATGATGAAAACCTTGTAGAAAAAACAATAGATAAAGTTGGTGAAATAATTTATAATACAATTAAAAGATTAATTGGATTAGAGAAACTCATCGGAATATTTCAAGGTGATGATATGGGCTTTAAAACACAAACTTTACTACCACCTGAATTCTTTAAAAAATTTATTCTTCCATGGCATAAAAAACTTTCTGAACTTGCTCATCAAAATAAAAAATTTTATATTTTATACTCCTGTGGAAATATTGATTTACTGATGGATTTTTTAATTGAACAAGTTAAAATTGATGCAAAACATTCATTTGAAGATGAAATTATGCCTGTCTGGAAGTTTAAGGAAAAATATGGGGACAAAATTGGAGTTATAGGAGGAGTTGATGTTGGAAAATTATCTCTCTTAAATGAAGATGAATTAAGAAAATATATAAACCAAATTCTTGAAAAATGTCATGGTCCAGGATATATTTTAGGTTCTGGAAATTCTATAACAAATTATATTCCAATTAAAAATTTTTTAATAATGCTTCAAGAAGGTTATAATTTCAAAATTTAAATATATCTAATACCCTCATCAAGCATAATAAGATAGTTTTTAACTGGAATATAATTTGCAATTGAATTTCCGCTCCCTAAAGCATATTTAAAAGGCATACAATTGTCAAGTATTTCTCTTACATATCTTCTTAAATTTGTCTCATCAAAAGTAGCAAGTTTATTTATATCAACACCTCCTAAAGCAGCAATCTTATCACCAAACTTCTTTTTAAACTCCGAAACAGGAATAATCTCATCCTGAAAAGAATGAAAAGCATCTATTTTAACATCCTCAATAAAATCATTTATAACATTTAAAATATTCCCACAACAATGAAACCAGTACATCTTTCCATTTTTATGAGCAATTTCAGCATATTTTTTATGCCAAGGAATAACAAGTTTTCTTAAATGTTCTGGAGATAAAAAAGTTCCTGTTTTAAATCCAAGGTCATCTCCTTGAAAAAAGCCCTCTATATTTTCTATTTTAACAACATTTTTATAAAACTCATAAATAATCTCTCCTACTCTATTAAAAACTGCTTCTACAAGAGAAAAATCATCAACTATTAAATAACTCATATTTTCAAATCCAAGTAATACTTCACTACTTATTTCAAAAACACCACTACTTGGACAAACTAACATTTTCATTCCATCAGGTAAGTTCTTTGAAGCAATTTCATATAAAGAATAATCAATTTCTTGTTTTTTAGGCCAAGGATAATTTTCGAAATCCTCCCAATCTTTTATCATCCCTGTTCCTTCTTCAACCCATCCTCTTTCTCCTTTTGACAATATCGCTGTATCTTTCGTTTTCCTTGATTTTCCAGAAAAAGAAATTCCTCCTGCAATTCTTACATAATCATATCCTAATCTATACCAGAAATTTATTTCTTGTTTTATATATTTTTCTTTGTTTTCTTCAGAATAGTCAATCCATCTTTCTCCTAAATACTTTTCAGTAATATATTTTTTAACTTCATAATCCATCAAAAGTTCTACAAAATGAACCTTTTCTGCTTTTTTCTCTCCAAATATTACTTTCTTAAATTTTTCAAAATCTGGCTTTGGTTTACTTAAAGGAACTTTTAATTCCACAATTTCCTCCTTTCTTTTTAAAACGGAGAGGGAGGGATTTGAACCCCCGTCCACTCTTTTGGAGTGGAAGCCGATTTCGAGTCGGCCGCTTTCGTCCACTCAGCCACCTCTCCTTTTGTAATTTTTATTTCCTTGGACCAAAAATTCCAGTTCCTATTCTTATTATATTTGCTCCTTCTTCAATAGCTATCTTCCAAGTATCTGTCATCCCCATAGATAAATATTTCATTTCAAGATTTGGCAATTTTAAATTTTTAAATTTTTCAAATAATACTTTTGTCAATTTAAAATAAGGTCTTATATCTTCTGGATTTTCAACAAAAGGTCCCATAGTCATTAATCCTTCTATTTTTACATTTTCAAGTTTTAAAATTTCATAAATCAGATTCTCAACATTTTCAGGTAAAACTCCAGATTTTTGCGGTTCTCTACCACTATTTATTTCAATCAAAATAGGGAAAATAGTATTTTTCTTTTTTGCTTCTTTATCTATTTCTTTAGCAAGTTTAAATGAATCAACTGTCTCAATTATGTCAAATATTTCAATTGCTTTCTTTACTTTATTTGTTTGTAAGTGTCCAATCATATGCCATTTAACTTTCTTCCCAATTTTTAAAAACTTCTCTTCTGCCTCTTTTACATAATTTTCTCCTATAAAATTAATACCACTCTCAATTGCTTCATTTATTTCCTCAACTGTTCTTCCTTTTGTCGCAGCAAGAAGAATTACATTTTCTGGTAATTGCTTTAAAATCTCTTTTACTCTTTCTCTTATTCTCATTTTGAATTCATTATTTTTTTATTATACAATTTTAAAAAAGGAGGTTAAAGTGTTTTCAATTGGTGTTGATTTTGGAACTAATTCAGTAAGAGGTGTAATCCTAAATCTTGACAAAGGAGAAATTATTTCAGAAAGTGTTGTTAATTATCCTTCAGGAATTGACGG
>JAMWCA010000026.1 GCA_023819545.1 Candidatus Omnitrophota bacterium | reverse complement strand
TGTAATTCTCCCTCCTCCTATAAATCCAATTTTATTTATTTCTACCATAATTATTCCTATCTTTTCCTAACCAATATCAATTACCTGCTCGAAAGTCATATTTATAATATCTCTATAAAACATCGTTCATAATTAAAAAACATTAAAAGTTATTTAATTTAAGCGATATCTTTACGATATATCATACGACATCCAGTTTCTTTAAGTAACTCTAAAATTTCCTCATAAGACCTTTTTAAATCATCTTCTTCAAAAGAAACCAATTTAAAGGTCATTATAGATGGACATTTCTCCTCCCAGCCACCTTTTAATGTAGAAATAAATATCTCAATATCGGTTATATCTGATTTTTTATCCTTTAAGGCGCCGAATAGAATTCCTAAAACTCCTCTTTCTATTATATGTCCAGTTACTTTGATCTCCATCCCTTTCATAATTTCACCTCCTTCCTTTCCGTTCACCTATAAGGTGAACTTAGGGGATTGTTGTTTTTCTTTGGTTTATCCATATCATTTATCCCCTTTTGCCTTTTCAATTGCTTCTAACAATTCTTTTTTAGTAGGAAATTTTATCGCTTCTCCATTACAGAGATTGGCGCAGGCAGAACAACCAACTACACAATTATATGGTCTTGCTACCTTTGGTTTATTATTTTCCTCATCCCATTCATATACACGATTACGACAGAAATTAAAGCACTCCTTACAACCTACACATTTATCATAATCAATAGTTGGAAACCATGGAATTTTCTCCCTTGGAATATTACCAAACATTCCCATAATCTTCACACCTCCTTTCCTTGATATTTTGCACGAACTTTTCTTAACATTTCTTTTAATTCTTCTCTCGTTGGAAAACTTATTGCATCAAATGGACATTGAAATTTACATGACTCATCTCCTACATTGCATTCATATGGATTAGAAACTTCAACTAAACCATCTCCTTTTTTTGAAAATACTCCAAATGGACAGAACTTAACACAATGATAATTACACTCTTGAGGTTTACATTTTTCTTGGTCAATTCTGGGAAACCAATCAATTTCTCTCCGAGGCAATCCTGTATATGTTGATCTATCTCGTTTCATAAATTAATCCTCCTTTTTAATATTTCATTTAAGATTTTCGACTGCCTCTTTCACCTTATTCATTGCTTGTTCTGTTGGCATATTTCTTAAATCTAAGGAAATAACTTGCTCGTCATAATTGCCACCTGCTTCAGCAAATGCATCTTTCAACATCTTTCTTTGCATCTTTGGGTCACAAGCACCAATGATATATTTTACATTTGGTTTAATGAAATCTTTTATAAACCTATCACCATCATCAACACATAGTTGTGGATGAACTATAGCATATTCAACATATAATTCTCCTCTGATATAATTGATTAACTCCCAAAGATTGAGATTTGTAAATCCAGGACATTGCCCTGTACAGATACACATTATAAATCTCGGTTTTTGTTTATTTTCCATTTTATATCACCTCCTCTCTTAATTTTTAATAATATTTTTCATTAAATTTTTTAACTCTTCTCTTGAAGGGACTTTCCCTTCAAGAACAACCTTGTTATCTATTATCAATGCAGGAGTTATTCTTACTCCATATTTTACAAATTGTCTTATATCATAGATATGAGAAACTTTTGTATCTATCTTCATATCTTCAACTACTTCTTTCACGACCTTTTCTAATGCTTGACATTTTGGACATCCAATCCCCAAGATTAAAATTTCCATATAAACCTCCTTATTATTTAAAAATAAAGTTTCCTGTAATCCAACCAACCATTGTCCCACAGATTATTATTGTTATAACATATATTATCGCCTTCTTAACTCCAAAAACACGAGAAATTGCTACCCAGTTTGGTAAACTTAATCCGGGTCCTGTAAGAAGTAAAGCAAGTGCAGGTCCTTTTCCCATCCCAAGTTTCATAAGTTTATCAACAAATGGTGCTTCTGTTAAAGTTGCAAAATAAGTAGTAGACCCTATCAATGTTGCGAAGAAATTTGCTTTTATGTTATTCCCACCAAGAAAACTTTCTATCCAATTTTGAGGTAAAACTTCTCCTAAAATCCCTACAATGAAAACCCCTACAAGTAAAAGAGGAAAGATTATCCTTACAAAAAACATCGTCTCCTTTAACCAGTTGTTAATAGCACTTTTTTCAATTTTTTTCCATGCATAAAGTCCCATAAAAAGTGTAAAAATAAACCATACAATAATCTTTTTCCAGTAAGGACCTTTCTGAACAAGATAGTTTGGCATAAGAAGTGAAAGAAGAATCAAAATAAGAAGGGAAATATATTTTCTCTCTATAATATTTTTTTGCTTCTCTTTTTCAATTTTTATCGTCTCAATTTTTTCCTTTCTGAATATAAAACTCATAACAGTTCCTACAATATAAGCCATGACAAGAGAACTTATTAATCTTGCTAAAACAATTTTCAAACCAATGACATTTCCTGTATAGATTAAAGAAAGGATATTAGAGGAGGGAGCAACCCAAAGGACTATAAAAGCAGAGCCAATCCCTGCACCTGTGTAATAAAGACCACTTGCAACAGGAATAACAGTACAGGAACAAGCAGCAATTAGAAAACTTGAAATAGATGATATTGAGAATGCCTTTAGTTTATTTACACTCTCTCCAAGATAGTTTATGATTGTCTCTTTATTTATAAAACTTACCATGCCTCCAGCAAGTAAAAATGCAGGGACCAAACAGGTTAGAACATGAACTGCAATATATTCCTTTAAAGCAAAAAATCCACCTAAAATAATTTTTGTTATCATCTTTTCTTTCTTATTCCAAAACTTGTTGTAATATCTTTTCTTAAACTATCTTTTTTAAAATCATTAAATAGAATATTTTCTTTCCCTTCAATGAATTCTCTTTTCTGACTACTTTTATTTTTAATTTCTCATATTCTCATATATTCATATAATTATATACATTAAATTTTTTTTTGTCAATAGAAATTTTCTTTTGGGTTAGGACATAGTATTTAGTAGATAATAAAATGGTAAAATTCCTACTAATACAGGTTTGTTTATTTCCAGTAGTGAATCTTGATAGAGATATATTTTAAAAATTTTTCTTTTCAGATTGTATCTCTCTCCTAACCGACGACCTTTTCTTCTGTTTATAAATGTCATATTATAAACTTTCAAAATTTTAATTTTTATGGTATTATAAAATTTCAAAATCAAAGGGAGAAAAAATGGACTGGTATGAATATGAAAGGGAAAATGGTGTAAAGCTGATATATAAAAAATTTCCAGAATTTCATTCTGTTGCAGTCGGAGTATTTATTAAAACTGGAAGCAGATTTGAAAAGTCACAATTTGCAGGAATTTCTCATTTTATAGAACATTTATTATTTAAAGGAACAAAGAATAGAAGTTGTAATGAGATAAAAGAAGCGATTGAAGGAGTTGGTGGTAGTTTTAATGGTTTTACATCCACTGAAGCAACTTGTTATTGGATTAAAATTCTTGATAAATATATTGATTTAAGTTTTGATGTTCTCTCTGATATGATAAAAAATCCTCTTTTAAAAGAGGAAGATATTGAAAAAGAAAGAAATGTAATAATTGAGGAAATAAATATGTATAGAGATATTCCAGCAAGATATGTTCACGAAATATTTGATAGTTTAATCTTTCAAGACCATCCTCTCGGTATGCCAATTTCTGGAACTCCTGAAACACTTAAAAATATAAAAAGAGATGACTTAATCAATTATATTAACTCAAATTATTCAGGTGAAAATATTGTTGTAAGTGTCGCTGGAAAGTTTGAAATAAAAAAACTTAAAAAAATATTTGATAAGTTTTTTGAAGATATTGAAAAGAAAAAAGAAAATGATTTTAAAAAGTGGGAAAAAAAGATAGATGGACCAAAAGTTAAAATTATGATTAAAGAGACAGAACAGACACATATATCATTTGGTGGATTTGCTTATTCATCAGAAGATGAAAGAAAATATCCTTTAAGTATTTTGAATATAATTTTGGGTGGAAATATGAGCAGTAGATTATTTAATAGAATTAGAGAGACACTTGGTTTAGCATATGAGATAAGGAGTTTTGTTAGACAGTATAAAGATACTGGAATATTTAACATTTCTGCTGGAATATCTCCTGAAAATCTTGAAAAAACAATGATTGAGATAATGAAAGAATTAAAAGAAATAAAAGAGAAAGGAGTTAAACAAGATGAACTTGATAGAGCAAAGAGATTTTTAATTTCCCAGATTTTGATGGGACTTGAAGACAATCTTGAATATATGTTATGGATTGGAGAACAAAAACTATTAAAAAAGGAGATGGAAACATTAAAAGAGATAGTTAAAAAGATTGAAAAAGTTAAGAAAAATCAAGTTGAACAGATTGCAAGAGATTTATACAGAAGAGAAAATTTATATCTTGCAGTTATATCAAAGAATGGAGATGAATCAAGATTGAAAGAAATAATAAGCGAGATTTAAAAGGAGAAAGTTATGATTAAAAAATTATGGATAAAAATCTGGTATAGGTATTTTGAAATTTACAAAATTCTTGGGATTGCCGAAAAAATATTACTTTCAATTATATTTTCAATTTTAACAGGACTATCTGCACAAATATATGTAAAACTTCCTTTTACTCCTGTTCCAATAACTTTACAGACATTTACTGTTCTTCTTTCAGGAATATTGCTGGGTAAAAATTATGGCTGTCTATCTCAAATTTTTTATTTTATTGGTGGAGTTTCAGGGATTGGATGGTTTTATGGAGGGACTGCTGGATTTTTAAGACCTACAACTGGTTATGTAATTGGATTTATTTTTGCTTCTTATATTGCTGGATATTTTAGTGAAAGGAAGAATAAGATTATTGGGATGATAATTGCAAGTTTGACAATTTACTTTTTTGGAATTATCTGGCTTAAACTTTTTTACCCTGTAAAAAATCTAATTTTAATAGGTGTCTTGCCTTTTATTCCATTTGATATAATTAAAGGTCTTATTGCTGGTTTATTTACAGAAAGTATTAAAAGGGGGAAGGATGAAAAAATATAATGTATGTGTTGTCGGAGCAGGTATGGTTGGAAAGAAGATGGTTGAAATATTGATTGAAAGAAATTTCCCTTTAAAAAATTTAAAAATTTTAGCGACAAAAGAAAGACAAGAAGAAATAAATGGAAGGGTTTTTGAAATAGAAGAAACAACTATTGAAAAATTTGAAGGTGTTGATATTGCTTTTTTTGCAGGAACTGAAGGAGAAAAAGGAGCAAGTAAACTTTTTGGATGGTATGCTGTAGAAAAAGGATGCATTGTTATAGATAATGGTGCTGATTTCCGAATGGATGATAGAGTTCCTCTTGTAGTCCCTGAAGTCAATTCCCATGCCTTAAGAAAACATCAAGGTTTTATTTCAAATCCAAATTGCTCAACAATTCAAATGGTAGTTGCTCTTTATCCTCTTCATCTTGAATTTGGATTAAAAAGAATTATTGTATCAACATATCAAGCAGTATCAGGAACAGGTAAAAAAGCAGTTGAAGAATTAGAAAAACAAGTTGAAAATTATGTAAAAAGAGAAAAGATAGAAAATCAAGTTTATCCATATCAAATTTTTGGGAACCTTATTCCTGAAATTGGTTCTTTAAGTGATGAATTCTATGGCTATTACACAGAAGAAGTAAAAATGATAAAAGAAACAAGAAAAATTATGGAATTACCTGATTTACTTATTTCTGCAACAACTGTTAGGGTGCCTGTTTTTAATGGTCATTCAGAAAGTATAACAGCACAATTTGAAAAAAATCCTGATATAAAAAAGGCAAGAGAAATACTTGAAAAATCTCCTGGTATAAAAGTAATAGACCAACCAGAAAAAAGTTTATATCCTACTCCTTTACTTGCCTCAGGAAAAGATGAGGTATTTGTTGGGAGGATAAGAAAAAATCCTGCTCTTGAAAATTCTCTTGATCTGTGGGTAGTTGCTGATAATATTAGAAAAGGAGCTGCTTTAAATGCTATACAGATTGCGGAAAAAATGATTGAAATGAAACTTATATAACTTCATTATTTTAAAATTTTATCAAAGAAAAAACATCATAATTTTTCAATTTTTCTCTACCATTTAAATCTGTTAATTCAACAAGAAATAGTATTTTTTCAACAATCCCACCACATTTTTCTATTAATTTTACAGAAGCCAATGCCGTTCCGCCTGTAGCAAGTAAATCATCAATAAGAACAACTTTTTCTCCTTTTTCTATTGCATCCTCATGAATTTCAATTGTATCAGTCCCATATTCAAGGTCATAATCCATTTTTACTTTTTTCCAAGGGAGTTTACCCGACTTTCTTATAGGAACAAATCCTACTCCAAGTAAATAAGCAAGAGAGGCACCAAATATAAAACCTCTTGACTCAATTGCAACAACTTTCTTTATATCTTTTGGTGTCTCTCTTTTAAAAATTGTGATTACTTTTTTAAAAGCATTTCCATCTTGAAGTATTGGAGTAATATCTCTGAACAAAATACCCTTTTTGGGAAAATCAGGAATTGTCCGAATAAGATTTTTCAATTTTTTCATTTTTCATCGCCTCCCATTCCTCTTTTAATTTTTTTAAACAGATCTTTTTTATTTGATGAATCCTCTGTCTTGTTAAACCAAGTTTTTTTGCTATTTCTTTATAACTATATTGTATACCATCTTCAAGTCCATAATGCAATTTTATTACTTCAAACCAAACATCAACATTTGCTCTTTTTTCTTTCTCTTTTAATCTTTCAAAAATTTTATTCAAGATATCTTTATTCCTTAATATTTCCCAAAATTTCTCTGTCTTTTTCCCTGTTGTATTTATTAAATCAAAAAGGTCTACATCTTTTTCTCCATCATAAAAATCAGAAGAAATAATTGTAAATTCTTCAGAATATTTTTTAAATTTTTTAACAATAGTTAAAGGAATTTTTAGTTCCTTAGCAAGTTCCACATCTGTAGCATATCTCCCATATTTTAAATTATATATATTGTTAATCTCATCCATCTTTTCTTTAAATTCATGATATCTTTCCGGTATTTTCAAAATTTCAAATTCTTTCATTATTGCTCTTAAAACAAACCTTTTTATCCAGAAATAAGCATAAGTTCCAAATTTAACTTTTTTTCTATAATCAAATTTTTCAATTGCTCTAATTAAACCCATATTCCCTTCTGCAATTAAATCAGGTAAAATTTCCGGTGAAAATGCATATTTTTTTGCAATATGAATAACAAGTCCTTGATTTTTTTTAATAAACTCATCTCTTAATTTTTTATCTCCTTTTCTTATTTTTGTTATAATTTTTTTTTCCTCTTCAAGTGTTAAATCTTTTTTCATTTTATCCATTCTCTAAATTTTTTCTAATTTCATTAATAAGAAAATCAAAATTTATACCCTTTTCAATGACTCCACTTACAAATTTTTCACTACCTCCCCCCTTTATATAATTAGATAAATTTTTTACAATTTTGATTGCAGAAATTTCGTCTTCAATTGCATCACCGATTTTTAAAATAAATTGTTTCTTATTTTCTATCTCAAAAATTAAAAAAATTACACTATTTTTTATTTGTTCTGCTATTATATCAGAAATTTTTGCAACATAATCCTTTTTTTCAAAATTAACTTTGTGATAAAAAAATCTGATTTCTTTACCATCTCTTAAAATTATTTGTGGTGATTTTAAAATTTCATCTGTAATCTTTTTAATATTTATATTTGCATATTTTTCAATTATTTTTTCTTTTTCCTCTATTTCTTCCAAAAGTTTCTCTGTTCTTTTTAAAACTCTTTCTTGGTCTGTCTTTAATAAATTCGTAATATTTTTCAAAATAATTATGGATTTTGAAAAATATTCAAGACATTTTTTATAAGTTATTGCTTCAATCCTTTTCAAATTTTTGCCAATAGTTGTAAAATTAGTTATGTGGAAAAGAAAGATATCTCCTGTATTTTTTAGATGAGTCCCTCCACAAACTTCTTTATGAAAAGTTCCTGTTGAAACAACTCTTACTATTTCTCCATATTTTTCTGTAAATAAAGCAATTGCTCCTTTTTCAATTGCTTCATTTAAACTCATTTCTTCAACAATAACAGGGACTTTTTCAAAAATTTTTTCACAAACCATTTCTTCAATTTTTAAAATCTGTTCATTTCCAATATCAACAAAACATACAAAATCAAACCTTAATTTATCATCCCCAACATAAGAACCTGCTTGTCTTACCTCTTTTCCTATAATTTCTCTTAAAGCATAATGAAGTAAATGGGTAGAAGTATGATTTATTGAGACAGACCTTCTAAATTCCTCATCAACATTTAAATAAAATTCATCCCCTATTTTCAATTCATCAATTTCTCCTTTTAATATATTTCCAATATGGTAAATTAAACCTTTTTCATCTATCTGTGTATCAACAACTTTAAATTTAAATTTATCATTATAAATTAATCCTCTATCTCCAATCTGACCACCTTTTTCAGGATAAAAAACTGTCTTATCAAAAACAAGATAGTAAAAATTATCTTCTCCTTGATAAACACCAACAAGTTTCCCTTTTTCAGAAAAATTTTCATATCCTAAAAATTCTGAACTTAAAATTTTATCAGAAATTAAAATCTCTTTTTTCTTCATACCTATTTTTGATTTTGCTCTTGATAACTCTTTTTGTTTTTCCATATATTTATCAAATTCATCCCACATAGGTTTTTTATTGTATTTTAAAGATAGTTCATCTATTAAATCTTTTGGTATTCCATAAGTATCATAAAGTTTAAAAATCTTTTCCCCTTTAATCTCTTTTTCATTCTTAACAACTTCAAAAAATATTTTTCTTGACGAAGAAATTAAATATAAAAATCTATCTTCTTCTTCATATATTACCTTTTCTATCATCTTTCCATTTTCTTTTAGTTCCGGATAGATATCTTTCATTTCTTCTATTACAACTTTTGAAAGGTTAAAAAGAAATGGTTGTTTTAAATTAAAATCAAGTCCACCGAAAACAGCTCTTCTTATAATTCTTCTTAAAACATATCCTCTTCCTTCATTTGATGGTAAAATTCCATCACCAATTGCAAAAACAATCCCTCTAATATGGTCTGCAATAATTCTAAAATTTCTTTTATTTTGTTGATAAGTAAAACCAGTTATTTGTTCAATTTTTTTTATAATTGGAACAAAAAGGTCTATATCATAATTTGTTTCAACTTCCTGTAAAATCCTTGATATTCTTTCAAGTCCCATTCCTGTGTCAACACCCCTTCTTTTAAGAGGTAAAAGTGAACCATCTTTCTGTTTATCATATTGAGGAAAAACAAGATTCCAAAATTCAAGAAATCTATCACAATTACAACCTGGTTTACAATCAGTTCTACCACAAGACCTTTCTTTTCCGAAATCATAATAAATTTCTGTGCAGGGACCACAAGGACCAGTATCACCAGCAGGCCCCCAAAAATTATCCTTCTCTCCAAGAGGAATTATTCTACTTTCTGGTAAAAATTTTTTCCATATTTCTTTTGTTTCAATATCATCTTTAAAATATGAAACCCATATTTTTTCTTGATCAATTTTAAGTTTTTCAATAACAAATTCATAAGCCCATTCAATCGCCTCTTTTTTAAAATAATCACCAAATGAAAAATTACCAAGCATTTCAAAAAAAGTATGGTGTTTTCCACTTTCCCCAATTTTTTCAAGGTCGCTGTCCTTTCCTCCTGCCCTTAAACATTTTTGACAACTTGTTGCTCTTTTATAAGGAAGAGAAATATCTGTTGCCCAGAATTTTTTAAACTGAACCATACCAGCATTTGTAAATAATAAAGTTGGGTCTTCAAGAGGAATTAAACTACTACTTTTTATAATTTTATGTTCTTTACTTTCAAAAAATTTCAAATATAATTCTCTAATTTTTGCGCTTTCCATTTTTAAATTTAGAAAAAATTTTACTGTTTTTATTTTACCACTTTTTAAAGAGAGTTTTCAAAACTTCAATTTTCGTTTTTCAATAATCTTTCAATTGTTTTTTCAGAATATCCTTTGCTTTTAAGGTTTAATAAAATTGTGTTTTTATCCCTTGATTTCAATTTTTTCAGTATTTCTTTACATCTCTCAAATTCTTCCTCAAAATCATATTTCTTCTTAAAATCTTCAATTATTTCCTCTTTGATTTTTCTTCTTTCAAGTTCTCTAACTATATAATAATATCCCTTACCTTTATTTTTCAACTTATCAACAATTTTCTGACATAAAGAGAAATCATCAATCAATCTTTCTTTTTTAAGTTTTTCCAATACTGTTGGAGTAATTTGAGGGAATTTATCTATTATTTCTTTTTCTGAATAGTCCTTTTTACTTATTAATTTCAAAACTTTTTCAAATATTTCTTTATTTTTCACCTTTTAGGATTATAAATCTTGACCTGCCAGCATATTTAATCAAAACTCTTACTCCTTGATTTTTAGGAATATTTTTAATAACATTCCTGTAGTCCGAAATATTTGCGATTTTGTAATTATTAATCATTTTTATCACACTTCCTACTTTTATCCCACTTTCATCAGCAGGAGAATTTGGTTCAACATAAATCACAACAACACCTTCGTTATCTTCAATATCATATTGGGATTTGATTTCTTCTGTTAAAGATGAAACTTTTATCCCTCTCCATAATTTTTCCTCTCTCTCTGAAACAATTGGTTCTTCTTCTGGCATTTCTCCAACTTTTATATTTAAATCAATTTTCTTTTTGTCTCTCCATACACCAACAGATACAGTTTTCCCTGGAGGGGTATTTGCAACTCTCATCTGTAGGTCTTTCACATCTTCAACTTTACTTCCTTCATATTCAATAATTACATCTCCTTCTTTTATTCCACCTTTTTCTGCTGGACTATCTTTTATAACTTGAGCAACTAAAGCACCTTTTATTTCAGTAAGACCAAAAGATTTTGCGAGTTCTTCATCAAGAGGTTGAAGAAATACACCAAGATAACCCCTTGTAACTTTACCTCTTTCTTTTAATTGTGTAAATACTCTTTTCGCTATATTTATAGGGATTGCAAAACCAAGCCCTTGAGCAGCATAAGGAGCAATAATAAAAGTATTTATACCAATTACTTCCCCTCTTAAATTTACAAGAGGCCCTCCTGAATTACCCGGATTTATTGCTGCATCTGTTTGAATAAAGTCCTCATACTGTGTTATTCCAAATCCACTCCTTCCTTTTGCACTGACAACTCCAACTGTAACTGTTTCTTCAAGTCCAAAAGGATTTCCAATTGCAATAACCCATTCTCCTACTTCTATTTTATCAGAATCTCCAAGTTTAACTGGAGGAAGTTTTTTCCCTGCATTTATTTTTATTAAAGCAAGGTCTGTTTTAGGGTCTGTTCCTATAACTTTTGCTTCATATTTTTTTTCATCTCCAAGTAGTTTTACAAGTATTTTATCAACTCCTTCAATTACATGATTATTTGTAAGAATATATCCATCATCATCAACAATAAATCCAGAACCAAGTCCTTCCTGTTTTTTCTGATATGTCTTTGGCTGTCTTCTTTTAGGTAATCCAAAAAAATCACCGAAAGGTGACCTGAAAAATTCTTCAAGATCACCAAATGGGTCCCAGTATCTATATGTAACAATTTTTTCAGTTGTAATTTGAACAACTGATGGTCTAACTATTTTTGCCACTTGAACAAATGCACTTTGTAATGTCAATGGTTCGTCAAAAGAAGTAGGTGTAATTGGGAATGAATTAAATTTTTTTACTTCTGCTTTTTTCTCAACAGCACTATAACCAGTAAAAACAATAAAAGAAAAAACAAGTCCAAGAATAAAACCAACTATAATATTCTTTCTCATTGTTTCCCTCCCTTTTACTTATTTAGATGTATTTTATGATAAAAAAGTTTATCTCACCTTAACCCATTTTCTTTCTTTAATTGACTGGTCAACTGCTTCAAGAACTTCTTGACATTTAACCCCATCATAAAAATTAGGGCTTGGATTTTCTCCTCTTGCAATTGAATTAAATATATCAGCAACCATATTAACAAACGCTTCTCCATACCCAATTATATGACCTGCTGGCCACCAATTACCAGCATATGGATGAGAAGCATCTGTCGCTATAATAGTCCTAAATCCTTGTTCTCCTTGTTCGTCTTCTCTACTATAATATTCAAGTTCATTAAGTCGTTCAAGATTAAATACAATACTTCCTTTACTTCCATTTATCTCAAACCTCTGTCCATTCTTTCTCCCAGGAGCAAATCTTGTCGCTTCAAAAGAGCCAATCGCACCATTTTTAAATCTTACAAGGAAAAGTGTAGCATCATCAACATCTACTATACCTTTTTCCTCTGCTTTTTCCTTGAATTCACCAAGTCCTGTTTCAAGTTCTTCTTTTAATTTTAAAACTGGTCTTTCTTTAATAAATGTTTCATTAATTCCAACTACTTCATCAAATTCGCCTACAAGATATCTTGCCATATCTATTAAATGAGCATTTAAATCGCCATGAGCACCACTCCCTGCAACTGACTTCTGTAATCTCTATACAAGTGGAAAATCAGGGTCAACTATCCAGTCCTGTAAATAAACTGCTCTCATATGATAAATTTTTCCAATCTTTCCCTGTTCAATAAGTTTTTTGGCTAGTCCAATAGCAGGTA
>JAMWCA010000025.1 GCA_023819545.1 Candidatus Omnitrophota bacterium | reverse complement strand
CTACCATTAAAAAGTTTGCCCATCCATTATGTCTGAAATCTATATCCCCTGGTTGTGTTGTAGCATGACCTGTACATCTTATATAAAGTCCTAAATTATGTCCATTCCAGTCACCAATATAAATAGTTCCAGAAGGGTCTGGTCCTCCTTTTAAATCAGTCCCACCATATACTCCAACTTCTCCTCCACTTATCATATTATAATTTTCTCCATAACTTAACCAGGCATTAGGTCTTCTATCTGTTGGGCATTTTAGAATTTTCCGGTCTTTTATATAAGTTTTTAGCATATAGTAAAGAATTCCATCTGAAGCAGCACTTGAAGGAAGTATTACCCAACAATTTTTTGGAAGTGTATCAAAATCAACTTTATACATCTGGATAGCAACTCCTATCTGTTTTAAATTATTCATACAAGAAATCTGTCTTGCCTTTTCTCTTGCTTTACTTAATGCTGGTAGTAAAAGTGCTGCAAGAATCGCAATTATCGCCACTACCACAAGCAATTCAATTAAAGTAAAACCGCTTGTTTTATAAAATTTCTTCATCCTCCCCCCCCTTTATGTATTTCATTAATTATATTACCATACTCAATATACTTCTGTAAATTTTTTTAAAAATTTAATTAACCGCTATTCTAATCTTCTTTTATCCTTTCTGCTATTCCAGTAGCACCTTTTAAGTATAATAGAATAAAATTTCAATCTTGTCTGAAATTCCGCCATGATCATCTTTCACCTACGAGGTGACAGCTGGAATTTGTTCTACTTTTTTCTCTTAGATTGTTGATTGGCAAGATTGGAAATAAAATTTATTGATGCTTGAAGTACTTGTGACGTTTTTTTTGTTATTTTCAGGCAATAGAAACCAAATCGTTTTTAGAAGGTCCTGGTTTTAATGATAAATTGTAAAATTTTCCCTCTATCTTATCAATCTTTTTGAAGTTTTTTATTTCACCAAGTTGATTTATAATAAACTCAAGACCTTCTAAAATTGCTTCCTTATCATTTTTTAAATTTGTTTCTTGATAATTTTCTGGGATATAAAAATTTTTAAAAATTTGTTCATATTCTCCGCCAACAATCTCAAAAATAAGTTCTTTGGAGAAACTATCTATCTCATCAAGTGAAATCAAATTCTTTATATAAAGAAAAATTGTTAAAAAAATCAATTTTCTCATTTTTAAAATATAGCAAAATTGGAGAAATTTAAGTATAATTTAACTAAAAAGGAAAAAATATGAAAATATGCATACTTGCTGGGGAAAAATCTGGTGATAATTACGGTTCACTTTTAGTTAGAAATTTTAAGAAATTAAGGAAAGATTTATTTATTTTTGGGACAGGTGGAGAAATGATGAAAAATGAAGGAGTAAGTTTAATAAAAGAAGTGCCTTTTGGACAGATGGGTTTTTCAAGTATTATAAAAAAAATTTTCTCATATCTTTCTTCTATAAGAAAAGTCATAAAAGAAATAGAAAAACAAAACCCAGATTTTATAATATTCATTGACAATCCTGGTTTTAATCTTGAAATTGCAAAACGTCTAAAAAAAAGATATAAAACGATTTATTATATTCCACCTAAAATTTGGGCTCATAATTATAGAAGGATAAAGATTATAAAGAAATATATTGATTTTGTTATTCCAATCTTTTCTTTTGAAATAAATATTTACAAAAAAGAAAATATTCCAGCATTTTATTTTGGACATCCTATTGTTGACCTCATAAATCAACAAGAGAAAGAAAGTTTAAAAGAAAATGGTTTTGTAATAGGGATTTTGCCAGGAAGTAGGAAAGAAGAAATAATATATAATTTGCCAATTATGAAAAAAATTTTAGAAAATTTGAAAAAAAGGTTAGAATTTAAAGTTTTTATTTCTGTGGCAAATCAGGAATTTAAAAGGACTATTTATAAGATATTTAAAAACTCTGATTTTCAATATAAAATAGACCAAGACCTTTATTATATAATTCAAAATTCTGATATTATTCTTGCAGTTTCAGGCACAGTTAATCTTGAAGTCGCATATTTTAAAAAGCCGATGATTGTATTTTATAAGACCTCTTTTTTGAATTATTTTTTATGTAAGTTAATTGTAAAGGTAAAATTTATAAGTCCTATTAATATAATTTTAAATCAAAAGGTTGTGCCTGAGTATATTCAGAGTTTCAAGTTAAAAGATGCTGTTAATGATATAATTGATATAATGAAAAAAGGTGAAATTTATAAAAAAGAGATGGATGGTTTTGAAAGAATGAAAGAAGTTTTAAATATAAGTAATGTTAGTGAAAAAATCTGTAAATTTATTCTGGAGGGAGCAAAATCTTGATAAAAGAATATTTAAAATTAAGAAATTACATTAAGATATACTGGCAATATGCTTTGTTAGGTGGAATTCTCTCAATTTTTTATATTATTTTAAATTTTTTGTCATTTACTTCAGTCATCCCTTTAATAGATAGAATCCTTTCGGGTAGGAAAATAACTCTTCCTGAAAATCTTCCTAATTTTATTGGGATTAAAATTGAACCTTTACTCTCAAAAATTAATTCTTATCATCCTTTGTTAGTATTAAAATATTTGATTTTTTTTATAGTTTTAACCTTTTTGCTTAAAGGTCTCTGTTTTTATTTCAGTATTCTTTTGTTTAGATTATTTTCAACAAAAATCCAGACAGATTTGAGAGATAAGGTATATACAAAGTTTTTAAATCTCTCCCTAAATTTCTATACCTATACTCAAACAGGAGAATTAACAACAAGGATTGTATATGATATAGGACTGCTTAATTATGTTTTTGAAATCTTTTTCCCAAATTTTGTATTTCCAATCTTTCTCATATTAAGTTATCTCTCAATAATTTTTTTAATTGACTGGCAGTTAAGTTTTGTTTCAATTTTAATATATCCAATAATACTTGTTCCTGTTATGCACTGGACAAAAAAGTTAAGAAATCTTGGAAGAATAATCCAGGAAACATATGGTAGAATAGGGAATTTTATAAATGAGAGTGTCTTTGCTCAGAGAATTATAAAAGCATACAACCTTGAAGAAAATATGTTGAAAAAATTTAAAAAAGAGAATGAAAACATTTTCAAAACAATTATGTCAATTAATAAAAGGGTCTTATTAATTGAACCATTTACTGATTTTTGTGGTGCAGTTGCTACTGGTTTAATTATATTTTATGCAGGAAATAAAATTCTTACAGGTGCGATTACCCCTGGTTTTTTATCTCTTTTTTTCTTCGGTCTTTTTTCAATAATAAGCCCTCTTAAAGGAGTTATGCAAACATATGCTCATATAAAACATTCAAGTTCTGTTTTGCCAAGGATTTTTTTTATCCTTGATTATAAAATAGAAGTAAAGGATGAAGGCAAAAAAATTTTTCGTGGATTAAAAGAAAAGATTGAATTTAAAAATCTTGGATTTTCATATAATTCAAATCCTGTGTTAAAGAATATAAATATTGTTGTAAATAAAGGTGATAAAATAGGTATCGTTGGAAGAACAGGTTCAGGTAAAACTACATTAGTAAGTTTACTACTTAGATTTTTTGACCCAACAGAAGGAGAAATTCTGATAGATAGAGAAAATATAAAAGATTTTAAATTATCTTCATTAAGAAAGCATATAGGGTATGTTTCACAGGAACCAATCATTTTTTATGGAACAATAAAAGAAAATATTACTTTGGGAGAAGAAAATCAAGAAAGATTTAAACAGGTTATAGAGACAGTAGGACTATCAAAATTTATAAATGAATTACCTGAAAAAGAAAATACAATTATTGGAGAAAGAGGAATAAATCTATCAGGAGGGCAGAAACAGTTAATCTCAATAGCAAGGGCAATATACAGGAATCCAGAAATATTAATATTTGATGAAGCAACTGCCTCTCTTGATAGTGAATCAGAAAAAATAGTTCAAAAAGCAATTGATAAAATAATGGAAGGAAAAACCGTATTTATTGTAGCTCACAGATTATCAACGATTAAAGAAACAACAAAAATAATTGTTCTTGAAGATGGAAAAATAGTTGAACAAGGGACTCACTCAGAATTATATGAAAAAAAAGGGTTTTATTATAATTTTTTAATTTTACAACAAATATAATTTATCTTTCTGGCAACTCAAACTCCTGAAAACCAATTTTAAAGGCAGGTGAATCTTTTTTTAGTCTGAAATCAAAATTTTCAATATCATAAAATTTTGGGTCTTCAATTAAAGAGTTTATATCCATCCCTTTTTCTCTCCATTGATTCAATGAATATTGTTTACCTGTTCTATCAAAAAATTTTATTTCACCTTTATCAATTTTCCAGTATAAATTTCTATCAAAAACAAAATTAAAATCAATCCCTCCTTCAAGCCATTTTTCTGTTTTACCTACAACAATATTCTTTTCAAATATAAATCTTCTATGTGGTTCTGGTCTTGATATTTGAATTTGTTGATGTTTTCCAAAAGCAAAAATATTGTTTCTGACAATATTTTCTCTTCCATAGTGCTGATGAAATCCTCCATGAGTTGTATTATAAACTAAATTTTTTTCAGCAATTATATAAGAACTCCCTTCATCAAAATATATTCCCCATCCACCATACCAGTAACCATAAATATCATGGAAAATATTGTTTGAAATTAAAGTCCCTGGTTGTATACCAAGAGTATATATTCCACCCATATCACTTAAAATTGGTCCATCTTGATTTGTTTTTTTCCCAATATGATGAACATAATTAAACTTAACAATATTCCCACCTGCAAGTGTTTTACCATAACCCCATGTCCATCCAATACTTATTCCAGTATAATAAAAATCAGAAATTTTATTATTTAAAATTAAGTTGTCATAACTCTGTCCAATCCATATACCAACTGCACTATGAAAAATTTTCCCACCATCTTTTATAATACATCCATTTATTTCATTCCCGAATGTCTGCAAATTTTTTTCATCTCTTATTACCCTTTCCCCTATTTTAATACCACCTCCTCCTAAATCATAAATCTTACAGTTTATAATTTTGTTATTCTGACAACCTTTGCCAAGTTCAATTCCATAATTCCCAATTTGTGATATTTCACAGTTTTCAAATTTGCAGTTTCTCATCCCTTCACAATAAATACTTCCAGGAACTTCTACGCTTGCCTGAGCAAAACCTCCGACATCTTTACCTCTTAAACTATTTTCAGGAAAATACCATTCAGTATGGGAAAATTTAAGATTGTAAAATTGAATATTCTCAACAAATTTGTCTTCCTCTGGTTTCCCAATAATTTTTATAACATTTTCAATTTTTGGAATTATAAACTCATAATTTTTCTTATTTTTTTCTGGAAAGTAATATAATTTTTCATTTTCAAAATCAATATACCATTGGTTTTCATCAAGAAATTCCGGTAAATTTTCAATATAATAAAGGTCGTCTTTCTGTGGTTTAAATACAGTCCTTTTTTTAAATTCAATAACTCCTTTATCTTTATCAATTAATAAAATTGGTAATCTTGATTCAACCCATTTTGTCATCAATATAACTTCTCCATTTTTATAATTATTTAAATCTTTAATTTCCTGTTTATTAAAAATTGCTTTATATACACCTTCATTCCATTGTTTTTTTTCGTCTTCTTCACATAATCCATAAATTTTCAAATAACCTTTTTTTGGATATCTTGCTCTGTTTACCCTTTCTTGATTGACCCATAAATTCCTGAAATTTTTCCCTTTTATTTCAAAAACAAAAACTTGATTTTGATTAATTTTTGTAATTTCCCAATTTTCAAGTTTTTCCCCTCCACTTATTACAACTTTTTCATTCTTATATGGCATTATAATTACAGGATAATCTAATGTTCCTGAATGTTGATAATCTATCTCAATTGGCTTTTTTTGAAAATATGTTCCCCCTCTTATCATAATTACTACTGGTTTTTTAAGGGTCCCTTTATTTTTTTGTTTTATATTTTTAATTTCGTCTATAGCCCTCTGAATTGTTAAAAAAGGTCCATCATTTTTAAATCTTCTACTTAATCTCCCAGAAAAAGAATCACTCCCATCTTTTGAAACATAAATTAAATATGAATTTTTAATCTCCATATTTCCCTCCAGTCCATTTTTGACCAAGAAAAAAAATATAGTAAATACAACAACCACACAATTTATTCTCATAAAATATATAATATACATTCTCTTCCATTTTGAAAAGTTGACATATTATGAATTTTAATATAATTTTATAATCAATATAAAAAGGAAAGAAAATGGTTGAGGCAAAAAATCTTACAAAATATTATGGAAAGACGAAAGCAATAGAAAATGTTAGTTTTTTAGTTGAAAAAGGAGAAATAGTAGGACTTCTTGGGCCAAATGCTGCTGGTAAAACAACAATAATGAGAATTTTAACATGTTTTTTAACTCCAACTTCTGGCACTGCAATAGTAAATGGATATGATATTCTTGAAAATCCATTTGAAGTGCAAAAAAGTGTAGGATATTTACCTGAGAAAAATCCATTATATGAAGAATTTACTGTAAGCGAGTTTTTGAATTTTGTTTGTGAGATAAAAGGAATAATAAAAAAACAAGATAAAATTAAAAGAATTTCAAAGGCAATAGAAGAATGCGGACTATCAGAAGTTAAAAATAAAAGTATATACAAACTTTCAAAAGGATATAAACAAAGAGTAGGAATAGCACAAGCAATTATAAATGACCCACCTGTTTTAATTCTTGATGAACCAACAATAGGACTTGACCCAAAACAAACAATTGAGACAAGGAATTTGATTAAAAATTTTGCAAGGAAGAGGACAATTTTTCTATCAAGTCATATTCTTCCAGAAGTAAGTATGGTTTGTGAAAGAGTTATTATTATAAACGAAGGGAAAATTATTGCAGTTGATACAATTGAGAATTTAACTTCAAGATTGAAAGGTGCAACTGAAATATATCTTGAAGTAGATGGAGATGTTGAAAAAGTAGAAAAAGTTATAGGAGAAATTGAAGGGGTCAAAAGTATAAAACTTATTTCTTCAAAAAAGGAGAAAGTTAATAGTTATAATATAATAGCAGAAAAAGATGTTAGAAAAGAAATTTCAGAAAAAATTCTTACTAACGGTTTTGGACTTTTAAGTATGAGAATTAAAGAGATGTCTCTTGAAGATATATTTTTAAAACTTACAACAAAGGAATAAAATGAGAGTATTACCTGTTTTAAAAAAGGAATTAAAAAGTTATTTTATTTCTCCTGTTGCTTATGTCGTTATTCTTATCTTTAATCTTATCTGCGGTTTTATCTTTTATGCTTTATCTGCCTATTATTCAATTATTTCTATAAGATATTCCGGCTCACCATATCCATATTTTACTCTTTCCCCAAATGAAATGGTTGCTCGTCCTATGTTTCATAATATGGCTATAACATCTTTATTTGTACTTCCTCTTTTAACAATGAGATTATTTTCAGAAGAAAGACGACTTGGCACAATAGAACTTTTATTTACCTATCCATTGAAAGATTCGGATATTTATTGGGGAAAATTTCTTGCCTGTCTATCTGTTTTTGTTATCATGACTTTAATCCCATTTTCTTATCTTTTTATTCTTGAAAAATGGGTAAATTTTGATAAAGGAGTTCTTTTAAATAGTTATATTGGTATTCTTTTACTTGGTGGAAGTTTTATTTCTATAGGTATTTTAATTTCATCTCTCACTGAAAGCCAGATTGTTTCTGCAATTATAACCTTTGGAACTTCTTTACTTTTCTGGATTATAGGATGGGTGTCTGAAATTTCTACAAAATATTCAAAATTTTTTGATTTTATATCTCTTTATAATCATTATGAAAACTTTCCAAAAGGGATTTTTGATACAAGAGATTTGGTTTTTTATTTAAGTGTTTGTTTTTTCTTTTCATTTTTAACATTAAGAATACTTGTTTCTAAAAAATATAGGGGTTAAAATGGTTGAGAGGAAATTTTTATATAGAGTAAATGCTTTTTTAATGGTTATAATTTTTCTTGCAATTATTGTATTTGTTAACCTTATTTCTGAAAAAAATTACAAAAGGATTGACCTTACAAAAAACAAAATCTATTCAATCTCTCCACAGACAAAAAAGATAATAAAAAATTTAAACAGACCTATTGAAATAATTATATTTTACAAAGACAGAATAAATGAAAAAACAAAAGAAATTTTTGAACAATATAAATCAAATTCAAAATTTATAAACTATAGATTTGTTGACCTTGATAGAGAAATTTTACTTGCAAAAAAATATGGAATTACAAGTTATGATACAATTTTGATAATATCAGGGGATAAATATGAGAAAATTTACAGTCCTGATGAAAAAAATATAACTTCCACAATTTTAAAATTGACAAAAGAAGAAAAGAAAAAAATTTATTTTACAATAGGGCATGGCGAAAAAAGGTTAGATGAAAAGTTAAGTGTTTTGAAAGAGAAACTTGAACAGGAAAATTATATAATAGGAGAAACGTTGATATTAAGAGATGGAATACCCGAAGATTGTGATATTCTTGTAATATGTGGTCCTGAGATTGATTTTGTTGATAAAGAAATTGAAGAGATAAATATTTTCATAAATAAAGGGAAAAGGATTCTCTTATTTTTAGAACCAGGGAATTTCACCGTTATAAAAAATTTTCTTTATTCTTATGGGATTAAAATTGATAATGATATAGTTATTGACCTTGCAAGTAGAAGATTTCTTGGAGACCCTTTAAGTCCGCTAATAATAGATTATCCCTATCATGAAATTACAAAAGAAATTTCAAATTCAGCATGTATTTTTTCATCTGTAAGAAGTGTAAGTTTAAAAGAAAATCTGCAACCTGAAATCAAAGGAGATATTCTTGCAAAAACAAGTTCTGCTTCGTGGGCAGAAAAAAATTTAAAGGAGATAGAAAAGGGCAAAGTTAAATATGATGAAAATGATGAAAAAGGTCCAATTCCTGTTGCTGTTATAGTTGAAAAAGAGATAAAAGAAAATGAACAGATAAAAAAATCTTATATTGCTGTTTTTGGAGATTCTGATTTTATTTCTGATAAGATGATAAATTTTTCTGTCAATAAAGACCTTGTTTTAAATACAATTAACTATCTTGCAGAAGAAGATGTATTAATTTCAATTAGAGAGAAGAAAGAAGAAAATCAACCATTAATTCTTACAGAAAAGGCAGGAAAGTTTCTATTTTTCTTACCTGTTGTAATAATCCCTATTTTGATAATAATTTTAGGTGGATTTATAACAATTAGAAGAAAACTTATTTACTGAAAATGAAGTCATTTAAAAAAACTTTGTTTCTTTTTGTTATTTTAATTGTTGTGGTTTTTTATTATTTCTATCAAAATAAGATCAATTTGAAAAAGAAAGGAAAAGACGAGAAAAAGGTATTTGCTTTTGAAAAAGAAAAGATAAAATTTATTTTGATAAAAAATCAAGACAGAGAAATTGCTATTGAAAAAAATGCAAGTGGAATTTGGATTATAAAAGGGAAAAATTATGAATGTGACAGAGATGAGGTAGAAAGTTTAATAAATAAAATAACTTTGCTTGAGATTGAAAGAAATATTGGTAAAGTTGATGACTTAGGTATATATGGACTTTTAACTACTGAAAAAAAAATAGAAATTAATTATGATGGAGAAAAGCAAACACTTTATATTGGAGACGAAACTCCTTCAGGAAGTTATTTTTACACAACAATAAATAAAAACGATGTTTTTCTTGTATATAAATGGGACTTAAATAACATTCTTGAAAGAAAAGAGTTTGACCTAAGGGATAAAAGGATAATTCCAACCGATATACATAAATCTGATATTGAACAGATTGAAATAAAAAAAGAAAAACTGGTATATCTATTTAAAAAATATGGAGAAAAATGGTATATTGAAAACCCTATAAAAGACCTTGCAAGTGAAGAACAGATTGAAAAGATAATTGAAAATTTAATAGAACGAAAAATCAACTCATTTGAAGAAAAGAAAAATTTGAAACAATGTGGTCTTGAAAATCCGAAAATAATATTTAGAATAAAGGTTAGAGATAAAGAGTATTTTGTATATCTTGGAGAAAAAGAACTGGACAAGTATTATTCTAAAAACTCATTAAAGCCATATATATTTCTTGTTGATGATAGAATAGTTGAGGATATCCCTGAAAATATAGATGATTTAAGAGAGAGAAAAATATTTGATATAAATATATCAGATGTAGTTGAATTTTCTATTGTAAAAAAAGATAAAGAATTGAAATTTATAAAAGAAAAAGGAAGGTTTTACATTGAGAAGGACAAGAAAAAGAAGGTTTCAAAAGATAAAGTTAATGACTTTTTATATGACTTAAAAAATCTTGAAATTGATGAATTTATTGATTATTCAACAAAAAAACTAAGTGAATTTTCCCTCTCTCCGCCATTGGTAAAAGTAATTGTAAAGGATGAGAAATCAAAAATAGAAATTGATTTTGGAAAGAAAGAAAAAGAAAAAATCTTTTGCTATCATCCTGAAAGAAAAATTATATTTACAATTTCTACTTCTGATTACGAAAAGATTGATAGAGAAGAAGAGTTTTTTATTGAAAAAGAAGAAAAGAAGAAATGAATAAAACAATAAAAACATTGTTTTTTCTAATTCTTGTATTCTTAGTTTTTTACCCATTTATAAAAATTTCTCAAAAAAAAACTCTTCCAAAGGTAAATATAATTAATGGAGAAATAAAGCAAGGAGACATTCTTGGAGACATTTTAAAAATAAATGGAATATCTGATTATGAAAGAGGGATGATTATTAAAAAATTAAAAGAGATATTTGATCCAAGAAAAAGCAAAATTGGCGATAAATGGGAGATGCATTTTTCCCATGATGGTGATTTTTTAAAATTCAGATATTTTAGCAAGCCATTCAATTATTATATCGTTGAAAAACAAAAAGAAACTGGTGAATTTATTACATATGTTGAAGAAGTTGAAAGATACAAAAAAAAATTTTTAAAAACAGGTGTTTTAAATTCTTCATTATATGAAAGTATGACAAATTTAAATATAAATCCTGAAATAATAATTCAATTTGCAGAAATTTTTGAATCAAAGATTGATTTTTTTACTGATTGCCAAAATGGTGATAAATTTTCTCTTATTTGGGAAAGTTGGACTGATAAAAATAATGAAATTTTAAAAGATATAAGAGTTGTTGCTGGAAAATATGAGACAGAAAATCAGAAATATTATGCTTTTTATTTTGAAAAAGGAGATTTTAAAGGTTTTTTTGATGAAAATGGGAAAGGACTTGAGGGTTCATTTTTAAAAGCACCATTGTCTTATAGAAAAATAACATCATTTTTTTCACAATCAAGATTTCATCCAATTTATAAAATTTATAGACCACATCATGGAATTGATTATTCAGCACCTATTGGAACTCCAGTATCATCTATAGGAAATGGAACTATTATTTTTGTTGGTTATCTTGGCGGTTATGGAAAATGTGTAAAAATAAAACATTCTAATGGTTATATTTCTTATTATGGTCATTTAAGTAAATTTGCTACAGGAATTAAATCTGGCAAGAAAGTTAAAAAAGGAGATGTTATTGGATATGTAGGCATGACAGGGATAGCAACAGGACCTCATCTTGATTTTAGAATTCAAAAAAATGGTAAATTTATTAATTTTTTAAATCTAAAATTTGTTCCTGAAAAAAATATACCTGAAAAATTTAAGGAAGAATTTGAAAACTTAAAAAACACATATTTAAACCTCCTCAACACCTCCTTCACCTCGTAGGTGTAAGCTGGGAATGAAGGTTTATCAATGATTTTGAAGATGGGTAATTGAAATCTTGAATATAATTAAAATTTGAAATATAATTTTAAAAAAGCCGGGATGGCGGAAAGGAAGACGCAACGGACTTAAAATCCGTTGGGAGCTTGCTCCCGTGAGGGTTCGAATCCCTCTCCCGGCATTTTTAATTTTGAGAGTCCTCACGGGAGAAGAGGTTGTAGGGGAAGGCATCGTCCCCTACGTTTTTCGTATTGGGGGGAGGACTATATCAGGAAGGGGGAAGCACCCCCTCCTGAGGAGCGTAGCGACCCGTGAGGGTTCGAATCCCTCTCCCGGCATTTTTATTTTAAAGATTAAATGAAGCAAGTTTTAAATATGCTTGATAAAGTGATTTATAATATCTTAAAAATCTTTCAGGTTCAGGATTTGAAAGTATTTCAGCAAGACAAAAGTTTTTAAAATTAATCCCTTTCAGTAATTTAAATAATTCAATCCAGGGATAATCGTTGCAAAGTTCGTTTATGTGGACTATATCTATTTTATCTTTAAGAAGATTAAAATTTTTTTCAATAGAACCTGTCTCATCTAAATCTGTCATATTAGAATTCCAACAAACATAACAATTTGGGTGATCTGCTATATCAATAATCTGCTTTATATATACTGGATTTGCAATTTCCCTACCATGAACTTCAAGTCGGATTTTTATACCATAATCTGAAGCAAAAGAAGATACCTCCCTTAATGCTTTACCTATCTGCTCAATTGTTTTTTCTTTTGAAATACCTTCTGGAAAAGCATTCGGTCTAACCTTTATTCCCTCTGCTCCTATATCTTTTGCTAAAATTACATATTCTTTCGTTCCTTCAATATTTTTCTTTAAAATTTCTTTATCAGGACTGTGATATTCAAAGATTGTTCCAAGTCCTACAAGTTTTACTTTTGAATTTTCAAATTTTTTCCTTACTTCTTCTCTTTCTTTTTTAGTTAAATCAGATTCAACATTGTGTTTATGCTGTGTTCTTAATTCCACGCCTTCATATCCAAGTTCTTCACATTTTTTTATAATAGTATCTAAATCCCATTCAGCAGCAATCATATAAGTAACAATCCCAAGTTTCATCTCCCCTCCTTTTTATTTAAATTCAATTATTTTACCC
>JAMWCA010000179.1 GCA_023819545.1 Candidatus Omnitrophota bacterium | reverse complement strand
AATTTGTTGAAACATATGGAGAGATTTATAAAGTTAAAATACCAATAAATTTTGTAAGTTGGAAAGAATATGCTGAAAAAATAAATCCTGAACCAGGTGCAAATACTCATTTTAAATGGAATATGTGTCCTGATATATCAAAAATTTCAAAAAAACTTGGATATAAACCCAAATATTTGCCAGAAGAAACAATAGAAAGAGCAGTTAAATGGATGGAAGAAAACAATTTGATCTAAAAATAATATTCTACAAAAGATTGTTTTAAAAAGAATTTTTGTGAAATTTTTGTCAAGTAAAAAAACTTTTTACTTAGACCAACTTCAATTTCTTTAAAAATTTTCTATTATATACTTGATTTTTTAAGAAGGAAAATTGTAAAATAAAAGAAAGGAGGTTAAAAAATGGGGAAAAGATTTGGACTTTTATTTTTATTAATATTGGGGCTATTAGGTTGTGCTGTCGTTAATGTCTATGTTACTTTCCCAGAAGAAAAGGTAAAAAAAGCAGCAGAAGATTTACTATCTCCCCCTACTCAATCAAAATCCCCTCAAAGTTTTCTTGATATTTTCTTAACAAAAAACCTTTATGCTCAGGAAGTTGTTGTAACAAAAGATTTAAAAACTGATTCTCAAAAAATTAAAGAAGCAAAAGAAAAAATGGATAGTTGGAGAGAAAAACTTGACCAATTTAAAAAAGATGGATACATTGGAGAAACAAACGATTTCAAAGTTGTAATTAAAGAGATGCCAAGGGATGCAGAAATAGCAAAAGAAGTAAAAAAATTAGTAGATGATGAAAATAAACAGAGAGAAATAATAATTAAAGAACTTTTAAAAATAAATAATGCTGCACCTGAGGAAGAAAAAAAATTTAGAAAAATTTTCGGTGAAGTTGCACAGAAATACTCTCCAACTAATACCTGGATACAACTTTCTGACGGTTCCTGGGAAAGGAAAAAATGAAAAAATATTTATTGACAGGATGTGAAGCAGGTGTAGAAGCATCAATTCATGCTGGATGTAAATTCTATGCTGGCTATCCAATAACTCCACAGAATAGATTTCCAGAATATATGAGTAAAAGATTACCTGAAGAAGGAGGTGTTTTTATACAAGCAGAAAGTGAAATTTCTGCAATAAATATGGTATTTGGTGCATCTGTGTGTGGATTTAGGGCTTTAACCTCTTCTTCATCCCCTGGTATTTCTTTAAAACAGGAAGGAATCTCCTATCTTTGTGGATGTGAATTACCAGCAGTTATTATAAATATGAATAGAGGAGGTCCTGGACTTGGAGATGTTACTCCTTCTCAGAGTGATTATTTTCAAGCAACAAGAGGTGGTGGACATGGTGATTATAGGACAATTGTATATGCTCCATGGACAGTTCAGGAGCTTTATGATCTAACATATCTTGCTTTTGATATTTCTGATAAATATAGAAATCCTGTTTTAATTCTTGCTGATGGTATAATTGCACAGATGATGGAATCAATAAAGTTCAAAAAAAGAAAAAAAAGATTACCGGAAAAAAAATGGGCTTTAAACGGATGTAAAGGAAGAGAACCAAACTCCATAAAATCATTATTTTTAACTCCTGGTGTTCTTGAAAAACATAATTGGCACCTTTATAAAAAATACAAAAAAATAGAAGAAAAAGAAGTGAAATATGAAAAGTATTTCTGTCAAGATGCAGAATTTTTAATTGTAAGTTTTGGAACTTGTGCGAGAATATGTTATGAAAGTGTTAAAATTCTTAGAGAGGGAGGGAAAAAAGTTGGATTATTTAGACCGATAACTTTATGGCCATTCCCTTATAAACAACTTGAAAAAACAATAGAAAAGATAAAAAAAATATTTGTTATTGAGATGAATCTTGGACAGATGATAGACGATGTTAAAATAACAAATAGAAAAAATTTACCTATCTATTTTTATGGTAGACCTGGTGGAGGGGTTCCAACTCCTGAGGAAATATCAAACTTTGTCCTATCCCATATTGCAGGTGGAAGGAGGTAAAAATATGGAAGTTATTTATAAAAAACCTGAAAGTTTAAAGAATGAAGTTACAACATATTGTCCTGGTTGTGGCCACGGAATTATACATAGATTAATTGCTGAAATAATAGATGAACTTGAAATAAGAGAAAGAACAATAGGAGTTGCTCCTGTTGGATGTGCTGTTTTAGCATATAATTTTTTTAATTTTGATGTAACAGAATCAGCTCATGGGAGAGCACCAGCAGTTGCAACAGCGATAAAACGACTTTTACCCGATAGAATTGTCTTCACATACCAAGGAGATGGAGACCTTGCAGCAATTGGAACAAGTGAAATAATTCATGCAGCAGCAAGAGGAGAAAATATAACTGTAATTTTTGTAAATAATGCAGTATATGGAATGACAAAAGGACAGATGGCACCAACTACATTACCTGGGATGAAAACAACAACTACTATTGAAGGAAGAGATATTAAAATTCATGGTTATCCTTTAAAAGTTTGTGAATTATTATCTCAAATAGATGGTGTATATTATCTTG
>JAMWCA010000178.1 GCA_023819545.1 Candidatus Omnitrophota bacterium | reverse complement strand
ATTTGTAATAACTTTGTCTTAATATCACGCTCTTTTCTATTATTAAATCTCCATTCAATTTCTTTTAGGTACAAATAAAAGTTTTTCTTTGAGATTCCATTATACTTAACAAGAAATTTTTTCGCATAACTCCAAAACCCCTCAATTCCGTTAATATGATTGTATTTTTGTCTTCTAAACTCTTTTTTATGGTCAATTTTGTAGTGCTTTCCATATCTTGATAAAGAATTATATGATTTAAACTTATCACTATAATAAACACAACCTTTCTCTGTATTTTTGACAATCTTTTTCATTAAAGTCTTAGCTTCAACATTATCAACAACTATTGTTTTTACTCTTCCTCCTCGCTCAAGTATCCCAAAAACTATTCTTTTGTTTTTACTTCCTCTTCCTCATCCTCCTTTTTTTCTTCCACCAAAATATGCTTCATCAAGCTCTATTTCTCCTTTGAAAATGTTATTTTCTTTTCTTAAATAATTGGCTATTTTTATATCTTATTCTTTTGAAAAATCTATTGACGGTATTTCGTGAATTCCTGTATATTTGGCTACTTTTAATGCTGGTAATCCTAAAAGGAAGCAATCTAATAATTTGTTTATCTGAGTTCTTTTTAATTTAGTATACTTAAAACTATATTGCACCTTTTATCAGATATAATACTGTACTGTATCTGATTTTATTTTAACGATTTTTGAGAATTTCAGGTGCAGTTACCTTTTTTTAAAATTGTGTCAAAACGATTAGCTAATCTTGATTGAATACCTTCTGGTAATTTTATTCCTTTATTATAAGATAACCAAAAACAACGAGGACAACGATTTAACTCTTCTAAAGCTGAATGAGATAACCACTTAACTTTATTTTCTCTCTTAATTTTATCGTTGGAAAAGTTTTTTTCCAAAAATGAAAAATGCTGCTGAGACACAGATAACACAATTATAACATCTTATTTTCGTTAGTTAACTTTTAATCATAAAAAAGAAAATATTTAATAACATAAAAACTTCCACCTTGATATAATTTATAAACTATGGCAGCAAAAAAAATTAATTCACCATTTGGTCGTTACTATAAAAAACTTGAAGATATTGATCGGGAATGGAAACAACAGCAAGAATTTGGTTCGATGCTTATTTTATCCTTAGTGGAGGAATTAGGGGAAATGGCAAGAGCTTATCTAGCTGCTCATGGAAGAAAACCAACCAATATTGCTGCTCAAAAAGATGAAACTTATGAAAAAGAATTAGGTGATATTCTAGTCTCTATTCTACGCTTTGCCCGAATAAAAAAAATAGATCTTAATAAAGCAATTCTATACTCAATAAGAAAAATAAAGAAAAGAAAATTTCAGCCAAAAGTATAATATGAAAATTTTAGTTACCGGTGGCGCCGGATTTATTGGATCAAATTTCATTATATACTGGCTTAAAAAACATCCCCAAGATAAAATCATCAATCTTGATAAACTAACATACGCGGGTAATTTAGAGAACTTAAAAAGCGTTGAAAAAAATCCAAATTATCAATTTGTTAAAGGCGATATTTGCGATCAAAAACTCGTTAACTCGTTAATTAATGACGAAAAAATTGATACAATCGTTCATTTTGCTGCTGAGACACACGTCGACCGTTCGATCACCGATCCCGCCCCTTTTATAAAAACCAATATCGAAGGAACTTATACTTTACTTGAAGCTGCTTTAAAAAACAAAATTAAAAGATTTCATCACATCTCAACTGATGAAGTCTTTGGCGCTTTACCTTTAGAAACAAATGAAAAATTTAATGAAAAAACTCCCTATAATCCTCGCAGTCCATACTCAGCTTCAAAAGCTGCCTCTGATCATTTAGTTAGGGCTTATTATTATACTTATAATCTTCCAATAACAATCTCAAACTGCTCCAATAATTACGGTCCTTTTCAATTTCCTGAAAAATTGATTCCTCTGGCAATTACCAATATCATTGAAGGGAAAAAAATACCAGTTTATGGCGATGGTCGCCATAGCCGTGATTGGCTTTATGTAGAGGATCATTGCCGAGCAATTGATTTAATCATTCAGAAAGGAAAAATCGGCGAGACCTATCTTATTGGCGGTTTAACGGAAAATGTCTCTAATCTTTCAATTATTAAAAGAATTTTAAAAATTATGGAAAAAAACGAAAACTATATTGAATTTGTCAAAGATCGTCCTGGACATGATCGAAAATATGCAATTAATTGGTCAAAGATAAATCAAGAACTTGGATGGAAACCGACCGTTGATTTAAATACTGGTTTAAAGCTAACTATTGACTGGTATTTAAAAAATCAAGAATGGTGGAAAAAAGTTAAAAGCGGTAATTATCAACAATATTACAAAAAACAATATCTAACGAGATAATTAAATTTGATATTGATAATATGCTTAAAATTGCCTTAACAGGAGCTGATGGACTGGTTGGCTCAAGAATTATTGAGCTTTTAAATGATTATTTCATCTTTATTCCCATTAACAAAAACCAAATGGACATAACTGATAAAAATCAGGCATATAAAACTAT
>JAMWCA010000177.1 GCA_023819545.1 Candidatus Omnitrophota bacterium | reverse complement strand
TTTTTTCAATATATTAGACCATTCTGACCAACAAACCATTAAATATTTTCTTATCATAGAAGGAGAAATCATGCTCTTTTCTTTATATGCCATATCTTCATTTATAATAGCATAATCAAATTGTATCTTGGAAACAAGTTTTTTTAAAATATTTGAAACAAATGACTTCCAGAAATTAGCCATTTCAAAGACAAAATCTTCTTTTTCTGCCATAAAAATACATAAATTTTCAAATCCACACCAGTCCCTTAATTGCCAGAAAGGACCAGGGAATGATATCCCAAGAACCCAATCTCTATCCTTTAAAATTTCAGCTTTTTCATCAATTTTAGTATCAATTCTTTCAGGACTTTCTGAATCATATCTTTTTTTCATATCTTCCCAGTCGTTTAAATTTTCAACAGGGAATTTATGCCATTTTCTTGTTACAAAATCCTTTGCACTTCTTAAATATGTAAAATCATATCTTTCATCAATTTCAACAATTTCCCCTTTTTGTGTTTGGACAATTAAATGTCCATTCCTCTTTTCTATTATTTTTTCTTCAAATGGAGGATTTAGAAAAAATGAGTAATATAGGTCTATTTTTGGTTTTTCTGATTTTTCTATTTTAACACCAATTTTTTCGCATATATATTCAAACCAATTTACATCTTCTGGGAGTCCTTCTTTATGCCATCTTTTTAGTGTTGATTCTCTTGGGTGTCCTGGACGAAAGGGAATCTTATCAGGTTTTCCAAATAAAAGAGTTGTTTTATATCTTTCTCTTTCATTCATTCTGTTCTCCTTTCTTTTCAGTATAAATAATTGTATAATAAAAATTGAAGTATGCAAAAAAAGTTAAAATATTTAGGAGAACTTGGTATCTTTGAAGTAAGCGATTATCCATATCAAAAAGAAAAGTATACTTCTTTTATTTATCCTTCAGTATGTGGCGATAGAATTGTAAAACTTTTTAAGGTTCTACTTACAAACAATTGTATATTTAATTGCTTTTACTGTGCTAATAGAAAAGATAGAGATTGCCCAAGATATAGTTTTGATGTTTATGAACTTGCAGAAATTTTTTATTCTATGTGGCAGAAAAAAATTGTAAATGGACTTTTCCTTTCTTCTGGAATAGATATAGATAATAACCAGACACAGGATAAAATGATAGATGTTATAAAAATTCTTAGAAAAAAATATAATTACAATGATTACATACATCTTAAAATTTTGCCTGGAGTTGATGAATATCTGATAAAAAAAGCGAAAATTTATGCTGATAGATTATCTTTAAATCTTGAATCAGTTAATTCTCTTTATTTAAAAAGAATATCAAAAGAAAAAAACTTCTCAAAAAATCTGTTGAATACACTTAAAAAACTTTCTGATTTAAATAAAGAAAAACCTTTAAAAAATGGGATAACAACACAGGTTATTGTAGGTTGTTCAGAAGAAAATGATAGGGAAATAATTAGTTTTTCTTATTATCTCTATAAAAATTATGATATATCAAGAGTTTACTATAGTGGATTTATTCCTGTTTTAAAGACACCTTTTGAAAACAAAAGCCCTTGTTCTTTTAAAAGGCAAATAAGATTGTATCAGGCAGATATTCTTATAAGAAAATATAAATTTTTACCATCTGAAATTCCTTTTGACAAAAAAGGAAATTTATATTTAAATAAAGACCCAAAAAGTTTATGGGCAGAAAAAAATAAAGAATTTTTCCCCTTAGAGATAAATAAAGCTGAATTTTATCAACTTTTAAAAATTCCAGGCATTGGAATTAAGTCAGCACAAAAAATTTTAAAAATTAGAAAAGAAGGTAAAATAAACTCAGAAGATATATTAAAAAAAATAGGGGTGAGAATTGAAAGAGTGCAGCCATATATTTTGATTGATGGTAAAAAAATAGAAAAGCAAAAAGAAAAAAAGGAAAACAAAGTTTATTATACTATTTTTGATGAGGTAGTTTAAAATGATGAGAAAATTTTATACAACTGGTCAACTTGGAAAATTACTTGGAATAAGTAGGATTACTGTCTATAAATGGGTAAAAAATCGGAAGATTCAAGGAGTTAAATTACCAGGAGGAAGATGGGTAATTTTTAAAAAAGAAGTAGAAAGATTGATAAAAGAAAGAAATCTTAAAGAACTTGGAATTGAAAATGAGATAAAAATTTTAATTGCTGATGATAATGTAGATATGGCAAATTCACTAAAAGAATTTCTTGAAAATAGAAATATAAATTTTAAGGTAATAACTGCTCACAACGGATTTGAAGTTGGGAAATATTTATATTCTTTTATGCCAAATATTTTAATTCTTGACATTTTTATGCCGGGTTTAAGTGGATTTGATATTCTCAACATTATAAAAAAAGATGAGGAACTAAAAGATACAATTATTATAGTAATAACAGGTTATCCAGAAAAAGAGAATATAAAAAGAGCAAAGGAACATGGTGCTGACTATATCTTTATAAAGCCCTTTGATTATAATGAAATAGAAAAAACAATAAAAAACATAATTAAAATCTGACTTCCAAATACTTTACATAAAAAA